>NZ_CAUPMI010000015.1:0-54875 GCF_963512375.1 uncultured Anaerococcus sp. | reverse complement strand
AGAAAAGTAAAATTAATTTCCTTTTCTCCTTGACTTTTGTTAGCAGGTTTTTGTGCCTAAAAAACAAACTATATAAGAAAGGATGTAATCCTTTTACCCATAAAGCCCCCTTGATTTGGGGCCTTTATGCCGAAAACTAGTGCACTTAAACATCCATTTATAGACATATCCTGATGAGCTTGAAAAGCGAATCATGGAATGTCTTATGCAAAGCTACTTTGGATGTTTAAGGAGAAAAATCAGTGCGGTAGCACACGTAAATAGCCATTGATTTTGGCTATTTACGCCGAATACAGAGCACGAGAGTGCGAAATAGACCGCAAGGTCGGGTATTCGAAAAGCTTACGGAGTAAGCGGTTTTCTCAGCACGGAAGAGTTTGCGAAGCAAACGGGTTTTCGTACGACCAAATGAAAGCAATCAGTAATGGTTGCTTATTTTTTTATCTAAAAATCAACAATAGAGTCTATAATCTTTAATTTCAAGACAAAGTAAAAGAGTGACCGAAGCCACTCTTATAAATAGTAAAATTAGTTAGTTGAACGGTGTACTCAACATCTCAGATACCCTTTCAGGTGCGGTAGGAACCTTTCTACCCTTAACTAATTTAGTACTATCATTATATCATCTTATAATATTAATGCAAGCTCTTAAGCCTTCCACTATTAATTCTAGACTCCAGTTTAGAGTTTGTTATAATGTACATACTTGCAATATAAAAAAAGCCTTTTTTCTTGTTTAGTTTTACAGCTACTAAAACATTGTCTTCGTAACATTTTACATATTCAAAGCTAGGAGAACTATTCCTGATATTCATACCTACATAATCAGGATTATTAATAATATTATAAAGGTGACTAAAATATTTAATAACATCATTATGGTTTCTTTTAGATATATGTTTATATAATCCTTCTTTTGAATAAATTATCTTATCATTTTCTATCTCTATATTGAATATTTCTTTAATTTCACTGCTAATTTCCACTGTTTACCTCTATTTTTTATATTTACATTATATATACTATATGTGCTTATTTCAATCTTTCTTAATTTTAATCTTCTTGCCTTTTTTAGAGTTTGAAATACAATATTTATATAACTTTGATATCGTTATCATCATTGAATTAAGGAGGTATCTATGAAAAAACTTCTATTTCTACTTTTAACGATTTTTACCATAACAGCTTGTTCTAATAGTACAAATAACAACGAAATTAATAAGGATCCTAATGAGAATGTAAAGTGGGATTTGATTCCTATGATCGTTATTAATGATAAGCTCTATTTATATTCAGGAGAAAAGAAAATCTACGATGAGGTGACAGATTTTGATGGAGAAATTGATTCTGAAGTTGAAAGTACTTCAAAACCCACTAAAGACAACCAATCAAATTTCGGCACAGGTTTCAAATATAAAATCCTAGATGGAGGAAAAACCATTAATCTTTACATAGATGATAATAAGATGATAATTTTTAAGTTGGAAGAAGACAGGAATTAGCCAATTCTATCCTAAAATATTTTTAAATAAAAACACAAGCTAGGCAAAAATTCCTTGGCTTGTGTTTTCTAATTTCATGAGTTTTTATAATTTTATTAATAGGGCCTGGTAGGCATCTAAGATTTCTGGCTCGTAGTCTTGGTTGTTATTTAGGATAACTTCCCCATCTTCCATCATCGCTGAGATTTTTTCATCTAGTTCGTAAAAATCATCTGTTAGGTTTATTAGGATTAGATAAGTTGTGTCCTTGTAGGATTTTTTGTAGACATAGACTGAATCATCGAGGAAGATTTTTTTGTAATCTCCTAGACCAAAGGCTGATTCTCTTTTTCTTAGCATTATTAATTCGTTTAGGTAAAAGATGAAGGAGTCAGCATCTTTTAGGTAGTCTTTATAATTATTGTCTAGATTTACCATGTCTCCATAATAATTTTCTACTTTTGAAAAACCACCTAGGGCTGTGCTGTCCCATCTCATTGGAAGCTTACTTGATAAATTTGTTTCCCTTTTGGTTTTCTCTATAGCTTCTTCTTTACTAAGACCACTTTCTAAGAATTTTTCATAGGCTTCTTTGATTTCTGAATCTTTTATCTTTTCTATATCAAGCTCATATTCTGCCTTAGCTTCTATTTCTTCGCCTTGGTAGAAGATTGGAACTATGCCCATTGTTATCATCATTATGGCTAGGGCCTTGGATAAGGCTAGGGTGTCGCCTGTCTCTCCTAAGATTTTATCCATTATTCTTGGGTAAGATGTATTTGTAAGGTCTAGACCATAGTGGATGTCCTTATCCTTTATATTGTTTTGCAAGCTATCTAGAAGCTTATAAAATTTGCCATAGGAATTTTTCTCTATGAGATCACTTGCCTTTGAATAGTAGACCATATCTAGGAGGCTGTCATCTTTTATTAAGTCTAGGTCAGCTATTTCTCCTACAAATAGGATTTCTTGGTCAAGACATATTTGCCTTAGGCTTTTTAGGATTTTTTCAAACTTATCTTGGTAGATTTCTTTTAGATAGTCTGCTTCTAAGATCCTTAGGCCCCTTATGCCTAATTCGTGGTATTTTTTTATTATCTTTTCAAATTCATCTATAAAATTATCTTGACCAAAACTTTCTATTAAGTCCTTACTTTCAAAATCTAAAATTATTTTTATCCTATTTTTCTTTGCCTTCCAATAAAGATTTACTATAGCCTTTTCATCTCCTAAAATTGGATTTATTTGGCTAAAGTCTGTTTTCCCATCTTTCTTCCCAAAGATTTTGCTTACAAATACGTAGTTAAAACCTACCTGGCCTAGGATTGACATCTTGCTTGCTAGGCCATTTATATCCCCGATTCCATCATCGTTTGAGTCGAGGAAGCTTTCTAGATATACTTGATAATAAGTTGATTTTAGTTCTTTATTTTGCATTTATTTCCTCTTTTTATTTTGTATTTTAAAAGGAAATACAGCTTGACCATATTTCCTTTTATACTTAAAAGTTTTGTATTTTTTGGAAGCTTGTTTGTCTAAATTCGCCTTGTTCTTCGGCCTTTAGGCTTCCATTGTCATAGGTTAAGCTTATTGGAGTATCTACATTTATACCCTTGATGCTTGCAGATACCTTGTTGCCATCTAAGCTGTAAGAGCCTGTGTGGACTGCCTTATCTATTTGGTATACCAAGCTTCCATCAGCCTTTAGGGATAGCCTTTGGTTATCTGCTTGATATTCTCCAACTGCCCCATCGCTTGTAGCAAAGTGCTGGTTGACATCAGTTTTGTTATCCTGGGTGACTGTCAAGCCTTCTAGAGCACCTCCCACATGGGCTAGGACCTTGTCAATAAAGCCAAAGCCTTGGTATTCAATTTGATAATATTTATATTCGCTTTCTATAAAGAATTTGTGGAATATCTGATTATCTGTTGTTTGTGGTCCGCCAGTGAAGAATTTACCATCTCCATCTTTCTTCTTGCTTACATTTTGATATTCTACAAAGGTGTAATATTTGAAATTACCCTGGTAGTTGACATCAGCTAGTTTTTCTGATGTGCTTACTTCATAAATCAAATATACCCTGTTTTTGATTTCAGCATTTTGATCTTCATTAAAACCTGTAAATGAACCGAGATATTCGATATTATCTACATTTATAAGGTTTTTATAAAGAATTGTTTGCTTGATAAGATCACCTGCCTTGGCTTTCATATCGCCAAGCATGGCCTCATCTAGGTTGGCTGTTGATTTTATAAAGTCTGAAGAGCTATCATCAGAAGCTTCTTGACTTGAAGTAGCTTTGAAGGTCTTACTTGTTGGGTTTAATTTTACCTTGTAGGTCTCTTCAAGCTGGTCAGGGTTGAAGTTTAGTTTTACTTCTACATCTTCTCCATCGCTTATGCCACTTGTCTTAGCTGGTGCTACTTCTATGGTGTGCATGTATTCTGGAGCCCCATCTTTTAGGCTTGTTGTTAGGGTTATATCTGGGCTCTTTCCTTCAAATTTGACATCTATATACTCAAATAGATCGACTTCTCCACCCTCTTGGTTAGCTTGCTCTGGATTATTAGGGTTACTTCCCCCTATGCCTTCGACAATTACAGGTTTTGAGGCTGATGTAATCTGGACATTGTACTTATCTGACAACTTTATATTGTCTAGGTTTGCCATGATTGTTATCTCATCACCATTTGATAGGCCCTGGTCTTTTGAATATTGGAAAATAGCGTTATTTGCCAAATCCGCCGCAAATTCATGGGCTGGGGTCGGATAGGAGTCCTTGTTATTATCCCTTGAGATATATTTTATCTTATCTTGATAATCTCCTATTAGCTTATCTTGGTCGATTCCTGCCTTTGGTATGCCCGATCCATCTTCACCTTCATAGGAAACTGTTATATAATCGCTTAGGTTAAGGCCAATATATTCTACCTTGTGGAGCTTCATATATAAGAGGCTTCCCAAAACTGCAATTAAAAGGACTACTACCGCTATGATTATATTTCTATTTGTAAAGTATTTTTTGAAATCAAAGGATTTGCCTTCTTTTTTGCCCTTTTCTGGCTCATGGACTTCTTCCTTGACTTCTTCTACTGGAACTAGGCTTTTTTCCTTAAGAGGCCTTGCTGCTGCAGTCCTGTCTTTGAGACTGCCTAAAGATTGTTCCCTATCAAACTTCCTCTTCCTATCTTGGATCCTTCTGATTCCAGCAGATACGGTTATATTTGATAACTGAACAGACTCATCCCCAATTAGTCTATCTAATTTCTCTTCAAGGTCGTCCTTACCCATTTTTGTATTCTTATCTATATAAAAATTAGAATGATCTTTTTTGGCTTTTTGGTTGCGAGAGACCTTATCTTGGACCTCTTCTATAACCGACCTCTGATTGGCCTTTTGCTTAGATTCCCCAAAGTTTTCAAGCCTTCTGCTAGACTTATCCATCCTATCGATTGGACCTAGGTCTTGTTTTTTCATAACCTGTTTGTCTTTGAGGATTTCTTCCTTAATAATTTTTCCCTCATCAGACGCATCTTTTATAGGGCTTGGCTCTTCTGGCTTTGTATTTACATCCTTGCTTTCTTCTGGAGCTTCTTCCGGCTTAGGTTTTGATTTATTTGTAAATTTCTTAAATTTGTCCGCAAATATATTTGACTTTTTGATATTTTCCGAGTCCCTAGCTGGACTAGACTTATCGTTTTTTTCTAGCTTATTGCCACAAACAGGGCAAAATTTGCTATCATCATCTATATTTGCACCGCAATGGTTACATTTCATATCATTTCTCCTATTATCTTATATATAATATACTTTTAAAAGTTGAATTATAAACTTAATTAGCTAGTAAATAGGATTTTTTGTAAAAACTTTATCTATTTTCCCAATTTTTTACAAAAATACAATAGTTTCTATAAGAAAATCAAGTTATTGTCTAGCTTGAATTTGATTTTGCCTTGTGATATAATGTAGAAAAGGTTTGCATAATATTTAGAGATGAGAGCGGTTAATATTTATCGCTCTATTTTTGTCTTTAAATCAGATTTTAAAGTCTTATTAGTAAATTAAATTTTAGAACTAGTAAGGTTTTATAGAAAGGATTTTTTATGTATGATGTTATAATTATTGGCGCCGGTGTCACAGGGGCAAGTATCGCTAGGAGATTATCTGCCTACAAGCTTGATGTCCTAGTCCTAGAAAAGGAAAATGATGTCTCAATGGGCGCTTCCAAGGCCAATTCAGCCATAGTCCATGGTGGCTATGCCGAGCCCCACCACGAGCTTAGGGGCCGTATCTGCTATGAGGGTAGAAAGGAATTTAAGAAGCTTGATGAAGAACTAAATTTTGGATTTTTAGAAAACGGATCTCTCGTCCTTGCCTTCGATGAAGAAGATGAGAAGGAACTTGAAAAACTCATGGCTATTGGCCTTGAAAATGGCCTTGATGATATAGAAATTATTGACCAAGAAAAACTAAGAGAAATCGAGCCAAATGTTTCTGAAAATGCCACATCTGCCCTATATTGTAAGGGCGCTGGCGTTTGCTCGCCTTACGAATATGTCATAGCCCTAATGGAAAATGCCATTTCAAACGGAGTTGAACTTAGGCTTGAGGAGAGGGTCTCAGAAATTAGTAAAGATGGGGATATATTTACCGTAAGTACTGAATCTGGCAAGAACTTTGAAGGAAAATTTGTAATAAATGCCTCAGGGCTTGAGGGAGCTAGGGTATCTGAAATGATTACAGAAACAGACTTTACCATCCACCCTAGATCTGGCGAATACCTTATAATGCAAAAGGGAACTGGGGCTAGAATTAAACAGGTCCTCTTCCAAACCCCAAGTCCAAAATCCAAGGGAATCCTCGTTACAAGGACCTATCACAACAACCTCCTCCTAGGTCCAGATGCAATTGATGAGGAAGAAATCGACAGGGGCACCCACATAGAAAGGCTTGCCCAAATCTATGACCTAGCCAAAAAATCTGTAAAAGATGACGTGATTAACCTTAAGGAATTTATCAGGTCCTTTACCGGTCTAAGACCTGCCTCATCTACAGGCGACTTTATAATTGAAAATAGCAAGACAAGTGGTTTTATAAATGCAGTAGGCATCCAATCTCCAGGTATCACTTCATCCCCTGCAGTGGCAAGAATCCTCGAAGATATCCTAAGAGATTTGGGCCTAGTATTTGAAGAAGACCCTGATTTTAACCCTAATAGAAAGGCAATTATTAAATATAAAGAACTTGAAGACTTCAACAAGGTCATAAAAAAGGTAGACCTTCCTCTAGGCGATCCTGAAAGGCTTGTTTGCAGGTGCGAGCAGGTAAGTGAGAAAACCATTAGAGATGCTATGAACCGTGGCATCCCTTGCAAGAGCTTTGATTCAATCAAAAGAAGAACCAGGGCTGGCATGGGCTTTTGCCAGGGATCATTTTGCAGGTCTAGGGTAATAGAGGTCATGGAAGATGAGCTAGGCAAAAAAGTTGAGTCTGATAGGTTTGACTCAGAGCACTCTGGCATAAGCAGAGTCAACAAGGTTGACATAAATAAATTCATCAAAAGCCTAGAAGAAGAAAAAAATATATAAAAAATTTGCAATAAATAAAAGCCTGTGATATAATATAAATGTAAACATTTTCACAGTTGAATAAATCAGAGACAGAGAGCTAATAACCAAGGTAGTTCTCTGTTTTTTTATTCAGAGAAAGGAGAGAAAATGAGAGATATTTTTTTAGGCGAAATGGTCGGTACACTCATACTTATACTTCTAGGTAATGGTGTCGTAGCAAACGTTTCTTTGAACAAGAGTGGTATGAAAGGTGCAGGTCCTATCCAAATCACTATTGCTTGGGGTCTTGCCGTTCTAATCCCAGCTACCATCTTTGGAGCGCTCACAGGAGCTCATTTTAACCCAGCACTAACAATTGCACTTGCATTTAAGGGTGATGTAGCACCTAACGCAGTTCCAGTATACATAGCTGGTCAAATGCTAGGAGCCTTCCTCGGTCAATGTTTAGTTTACATACTATTCAAAGACCACTATGATGCAACAGCTGACAACCCACTTGGAGTTAGGGGTACATTCTGTACAGCACCTACAATCCCAAACACCGGCAGAAACCTTCTATCTGAAATAGTTGGTACCTTTGTCCTTGTATTTGCTATCCTTGGTTTTGGTAATGTAGCAGGCGCAAACGGTGCTGGAGTTGACAAGCTATTCGTATACGGTCTAATCGTTTCAATTGGTATGTCAACAGGTGGTCTAACAGGTTATGCAATTAACCCAGCCAGAGACCTTGGTCCAAGAATTGCTTACGCAGTTCTCCCAGTTAAGAACAAGACAGATGCAAACTGGGGATATGGATGGATTCCAGTTGTTGGCCCAATCATCGGCGGACTTATCGCTGTAATCTTATTCAACTTTATATTCTAGTCCAGAAAAGCCCACACTTGTGGGGCCAGAGTGTAGACATATTAAAATATTGTTAAATAATTAAATTTAATCCTAAATTCATGGGATTCTTCCTCACTTCGTTTGCCTAAATGACATTCGAATCCAAATTTGTCGACAATCTGCCCCCTCATCTGAGGGGCTTTTCTATTGGCTAAATTTACAAAAAAAATACCAAGCCTAAGCATTTTGCCTTTGGCTTGGTATTTTTATTTTAATATCTTTTTAACCTAACTTGTAAATAAAATAATTTTCATGGATTAATTTTTTCAAAATTATCATCTAACAAATCTTTCATAGATTTATAGGACCCCGTCGGTATTTTTATATAATCTACGCCCTCCTGGCCTATATCATGGCCTTCTAAGTTCATATTAATAGATTTTTTGCTAGGGTCTATTTGATATTCAAAACCTATCCACCAGGCTAGAAAATCTGCTTCTAGGTATAAGATATCATTAACGACCATGCCTGGATAAGGACTCTTTAGGTAATACACCTCATCCTCTTTCATATAATCCTTGTAAGCAAAGAAGGTCACTCCATATTCTGGGAAATATTGGAACTCGTAATCTACAGAATTCTCAACATCCCTCCCTACATTTCCAGGGTAAAACCCGAAATAAAAGCTACCATCTTTATTCTTCTTGATGTATTTGCCATTATTTTCTTCTAAGGCTTTAATATATTTATCCCTGTATTCCTTATATTGAGGATCAGTCAAGTATGGAGAGTTTTCCATAGAATATTCATTAAGAGCATTTACATCCATAAAGTGGAGGCTATCCTTATCTATAACAGAAAGGTCATGGTAGGAGTCGGTATTTGTATATACATCTTTGATGTATAGAGAATATATAGATTCTCTCTCGCCTCTTTCATCAACTTTATCCTTATCTTCATCAACTTGGTCCTTGACTTCATCAACTTGGTCTTTATCTTGATCAATTACCCTAAAGTTTCTATTATAATTATTGAAATCGTGCTTGATATAGATATTGTGATAGGCCCTTGGTTCTAGGGTGATATTAAAACCATTTAGGAGGCCTTGAGGGTTGTTTTTGGTGTAGACGAGGTCTTTGTAGGCTAGGGTATCTTTCAATTCTTCAATATGATGGATTCTGTCACCGTCTAAGGCAATAGCCCTTATAGTGTAATCTCCAACTGTATTTCCTCCGTGATCACGGAATAAAAATAGGTAGTCGGTAAATTTATCCTTATCTGGGTCATAGAAATTATAGATATAAAAATCTGCAAAGGCATCAGAATATTTTTCATCAGGTATGAAATCATCGACTTGGATCAACCTATATTCTGATAAGTCTGCGTTAGGAAGAGCCACATAAACCTTATAATTTTGTAGGGCGTATTTAGAATGATTATCCTTTGTTACAAGATAATAAGACGAATTTTCCTTCTTCTTTACTAAATAAATTTCACTTTCCTTAAAGTCAGCATCAGCAGTTTTATTGAGGACATTTTTTATAAAATCTCTCCTGTCAGCTGCAAGCTCTGGGTCGTCGTGCTCTTGGTAGAATGAAATCCTTTTGCCATACTTGCCAGATTTAAAATCATTTTTCTTTGCATCAATTCTTTTCTCACTATCTTCATCAAGCTCATCATCTAAATCTGCATCCTTTATCAAATCTGTGAGAATTTTGGCATCGACTAGTTTTGAATGCCTCTCTTCTCTAACATCCAAGACTTCTAAATTTCCAGATGCTAGGATAAGTTTCTTGGCAAGGGGTCCGTTCATTTTTTCTGGATAAGCCCCATAGAGGTTAGCAGCAAGGCCGGCTATAAATGGTGTTGCAGCTGATGTTCCTCCCCATAGAACCACATGGCCACCATTGTCATAGCCTGGAATATTCTCGCCTGGACCCACTATGTCAACATTTCTTGTGGTAGAAAAATCAGCAAAGAAAGTTTTGCCATTAGAAAATTTCGGACGAGATGCCCCTACAATGATAACATGGTCCTTAAGGTCTGGGTCAAGTTCATCAAAAATTGTGGTTTTTTCTATCTTAACTCTTGTATATTTTTCTATCTTAGCTATTTTTTCCCCTTCGTTCCCAGCACATCTTACAATCAAAAAATCTTTGCCATCATTCTTAAGGGCCCTTAAGGCCATATTTAGCCTAAGTTTTGACTTATTGTAGCTTTCTTTTGTTTGATTTGCAGCTTTAATAAAATCTTCTGGTTCTTTTTTTATATTCATCATAATTCTAAACATTTCATTGATTGAATCCTTTTCTAATGATTCATTAGAATTAATATAATAAAGTTCAAGGACTCCTGGACTCATGCTAATACTAAATATATTGGCAGGATTATCTGGATTGGAGATCCTATAGGCCAATAAGTATGGAAGTAACGCTTCATGGTAAGGAATAGGAAAGACTTTTGCATTCTTACAAACCCCGCTAAAGCCAATATCATTATGCCTTGCACCTATGAGAGAACATACCTTTGGAGTGTGATTACGATAGTCAAATTTTAATGATAATGTTGATTTTATATTAATTGATAACATCCCCTTCCTTACTTGGTCAGCTATGTCGTCTATAATCCTCAATTTTTTGTAGTTGGACTTTGCATGATCTGATTCATAATCTTTCGATTTCCAGTTTTCAAAGGATAAGTCCTTACTTACATTGTTTCTTAATTTCGTGTTTTCAAATACACCTAGGTTAACTTCTTTTTTATTTTCTAAGTTTTTCCACATGTATGGAAGGTTGGTGGCCTTATAAGACCAATAAGGGTCATCTGTGGATTCGCCTAGGTCAGCATTTTCAGAAATCAACCTATACCCTTCTTCGATACTGTAATTGTTCCAAAGGTTAGTTTTGTTAAACTCATCTGAGTTATTCTTCTTGAATGTGTTGGAAAAAATATCACCGTAATCTGTATATACTTTAAACTTATCATCAGGATAGGAATATTCCTCAGCTACAGTCGGCACTAGCCAGTGGACTTGTGATAACAATACGCCTTCTTCCTTGCCTATATCTTCAGCAATTTCCTTTAATTCATCTAAACTTTTGTCAGCTATATATATTTCATAGCCTCCCCAGATATCGCACCTGGCAATGATACTTGCCCCGTATTTTTCAAAGGTCTTTTCATCGAATTTTTCTAGGTCCACATCTACCAAGATTTGCCCGTCGACATATTCTCCAATATCTGTTTGGATAATATTGTCCCTGCCTGGTATTGTGAAGAAATTTTTACCATCTGCAAAACTTATCTTTTGTGCCTTGGCTGGGAAGCTTTCCTTCATGGTCACTTGTTTTTCAGAAGAAATCCCACCACTCATCCCCTCAGCTTCGCCTATTTCTTTTTTGCTATCAATAAATTTTTTCCCAAAAAAGAATCCTAGGCCAAGTATAATTAAAATAAGTATGCCAATAAGTATTTTCTTGACTGTTTTCATTTGCTTTCCTTTCCTCATATATTTACTTTATTTAATTATATCAAGAAAACCTTTTTATAACAAAAATTTTTATCGCGAATGATTTGTATTTAGAAATAGAATAATATTTTAAAAAATATATAAGGGCACTCAAAAACCCCAACCTAAAACGGCTGGGGTTTTGTTTTTATGAGGCCTTTGATGTGGCTATTACTCTTATGCCTGTGCCTGCTACATCTTCTATGACTGTATCGCCTATGGCTACAGGGGCTGCTATGTGGGCCTTGTTTATTTCTTCCATTACTTCCATGATTTTTCCTTTTGGAATCGCTTCTTCAGTTTTAACTGATACAGAGTATTGGTCTGCTCCGTCTACTCTTGCTGTGGAAGTTACAACTCTTACTGGATTTGTTAGTTCATTTCTAGCATATACTTCGCCTCTCTTGCAAGTATTGCCTGTGATGTTTGTGATTTGTCCATCTTCTACTGTGACGCTGACTGTGCAGCCTAGGGGACAATTTATGCAGGTTAATTCTTTGATCATAAGCTCTCCAATCTTACTTCGATTTTTTCGCTGTTTTCATTTAGGTCGCTTTTCTTTATGACTAGATTTTCCATTTCACCTGGTGCAAATACTAGTTTTCTCTTTTGGGCTACTTCTTTGCCATCTACCTCAAGTACTAGGCGTGATTTTTGGTAGATATTATTTACCCTAAATCTGATTACTACTTCATCTCTCATTGAGCTTGGGGCTATATATTGAGGCACTGTATAGGTTACGCCATTGCCTGGTGTAAGGTGGATTTTCTTTTCGCCTTCTTCTTTGAATTCATCTTTGATGTAGGCTGCTGCGTTTTCTCCAGCTAGTTCACTTTCTTCTGTTACATAGTCCACTAGGTCGTGAACGTGGAGGACGTTGCCTGCTGCAAAGACCCCATCTATTGATGTCATCATCCTGTCGGATACTTCTGCTCCCTTGGTTCTTGGGTCCATAGTAATTTCTGCATCCCTACTTAATTCGTTTTCTGGTATTAGGCCTACTGATAGGAGGATAGCATCGCATTCTACATATCTTTCTGTACCTGGGATAACTTTCATATGGTCATCTACCTGTGATAGGTAAACTCCCTCTACCCTGTCGGTTCCTACTATATCTGATATTGTTGTTGAAAAGTAGAGTGGAATATCAAAATCGTCTAGACATTGGACAATATTTCTCTTAAGTCCTCCAGAATATGGCATGATTTCTGCCACGCATTGGACTTTTGCTCCTTCTAGGGTCATACGTCTAGCCATGATTAGACCTATATCGCCTGAACCTAAGATTACTACCTTTTTGCCTGGCATGAAGCCATCAAGGTTTACTAGTTTTTGGGCTGTACCTGCTGAATATACGCCTGCTGGACGGGATCCTGGTATGTTTAGGGCTCCTCTTGGTCTTTCCCTACAACCCATGGCAAGTATTACTGCCTTTGGTTTGATTTGGAACATTCCATTTTCTTCGTTCATTAGGGTTAGGGTTTTATCATGGCTAAAGTCCATAACGATTGTATTTAGCATTACATCTATATCACGATTAGCCACTTCATCTTCAAATCTTCCAGCATATTCTGGACCTGTTAGTTCTTCTTTGAATCTATGAAGGCCGAAACCATTGTGGATACATTGATTAAGGATTCCACCAAGCCTATTATCTCTTTCTACAATTAAGACATTTTCTATACCACAATCATAGGCCTTGGCTGCTGCTGCAAGACCTGCAGGACCTCCACCTACTACTACTAAATCATAATTTTTCATATTCTTCTCCTACTTTACTCTTCCATCTACATAGTAAGATTCTTTTGAGTTTTTAACGACATCTGACATATCTTCGCCTAGTTCACGGGCTAAGATTTCCATTAGATGTGGAAGGCAGAATCCGCCTTGGCACCTACCAGCACTAGCTCTTACACGTCTTTTGATGCCATCTACAGTTGTGGCACCTAGAGGTCTGTTGATTGCATCTACTATTTCACCTTCTGTTACAGATTCACACCTGCAGATGATTTTGCCGTATAATTTGTTTTTCTTAATTAGTTCTGAGTGCTCTTCAAGGCTCATCTCGCATGTCTTTGGTATTGGCTTTCTATCGTAAGTAAAGTCTTCGTTTTCTGCGAATCCATATTTATCTGCTACAAGATTTGCCATATATTTGCCTATGGCTGGAGATGAGGTTAGTCCTGGAGATTCTATACCTACGCAGTCGAAGAATCCTTCTTCGCTTTCTTGTAGGATAAAGTCGCCGCCTACTTCGTGGGCCCTATTGCCTGAGAAGGATGTGATTACCATCCTAACTGGAACATCTTTTACTGTGTGGTTTGATTTTTCTATAACTTCTTCAAGTCTTTGTCTTGTTGATCTTCTATCGCTCTTATCATCGATAAAGTCTGAGGTTGGACCTACTAGTGTGTTGTTGTCTATGGTTGGACTTACTAGGATTCCCTTTCCTTTTTCAGATGGGAGGTTGAACATTACATGCTTTACAAAACCAGCTGTTTCCTTGTCTAAAAGTAAGTATTCACCACGTCTAGCCTTGATTTCATATTTTGTATCAGAAATTTGGTTATGTAGTTCATCTGAATAGATGCCTGCACAGTTAATTACAGCCTTTGTTTCAAAATCGCCATTATTTGTGTGTAAAAGCCAATGGTCATCTGCTCTTTCGATTTTTTCTACCTTTGTATTGAACTTATAGTCTACGCCATTTATATTTGATACTTCTGCATAGGCTATATTCATTAAAAATGGATCAAGGATGCCTGCTTCTGAGCAATATAGAGAAGCTACTACATCTTCTGTGATGTTTTTTTCTAGGGCTAGGGTTTCTTCCCTATTTAGGATTTTCATACCCTTTACACCATTTGCTATACCATAGTCGTATAGTTTTTGAAGATTTGGCATATCTTTTTCAGCATGGCATAGGACTAGGGTCCCAATTTTCTTATAAGGAAAGACGAAGAGCTTACTTTCTTCTTCCATCATTTGGTTGCCTTCGACGTTGAATTTAGCCTTTAGGGTGCCTGGAACAGCATCATAACCACCATGGCAGATACCAGAGTTGGCCTTAGTTGTTTCGGTACATACGTCTTCGTTTTTTTCTAGTAATAAAAATTTACCTTTTTTCTTTGATAGGTGGGCTGCAACTGATGCTCCGACAACTCCTCCACCAATTATTATTACATCAAACATATTTACTCCTTTTATGTAAAAAACTATAGAAAAAAGCGAGCGCAAGTATACTAACACTTACGCTCACTTCTCTCTATCCTTATTCAGTTATTAATATTATACTGGATTATCCTTTTCAATCAAATATCATTCTTCGTAGTGTTTTGCCCAGTCAAAAGATCTAGCTATAGCTCTTTGCCAGTTTCTATCTTTCTTATCTCTTTCTTCTTTAGAGATTTCTGGTTCAAAGGCATGGTCTACTAATCTGTATTCTTTGATTTCTTCTTTGTCTTTGTAGTAACCTGTTGCAAGACCTGCTAGGTAAGATGCACCTAGGGCTGTTGTTTCAAGTGTTTTTGGTCTTTCAACCTTGGTTTGAATCATGTCAGCTTGGAATTGCATTAGGAAGTTGTTTGCACTTGCACCACCATCTACCTTTAGTTCGTGTAGGGCATGGCCTGCGTCTCTTTCCATTGATGCTAATACGTCATTTGTTAGATAAGCAAGGGACTCTAGAGTAGCTCTTACTATGTGATATTTGTTTGTACCACGTGTTAGGCCAACTATTGCTCCTCTAGCATATGGATCCCAATATGGAGCACCAAGTCCTGTGAAGGCTGGAACTACATAGCAACCATTTGTATCATCTACTTTTGTAGCCATATATTCTGTATCATCTGCGGCATCAACTATTCTTAGTTGGTCTCTTAGCCATTGGATAGCAGAACCTGCAACGAAGATTGAACCTTCAAGTGCGTAATCTACCTTGCCTTCTTCAAGACCCCAAGCAATTGTTGTTACAAGGCCATTTTCTGATTTAACAGCTTCATTTCCTGTATTCATTAATAGGAAGGCACCTGTACCGTAGGTATTTTTAGCATCTCCCTTTTCAAAACATGTTTGACCAAATAGGGCTGCTTGTTGGTCACCTGCTATACCAGCTATCTTGATTTCACCATCAAAGTAGCCTGGGAAGGTTGTGCCATATACATAAGAAGATGGCTTAACTTCTGGGAGCATGCATTTTGGAATGTTTAGCATAGCTAGAAGTTCATCATCCCATTCTAGGGTATGGATGTTGAAGATCATTGTTCTTGAAGCGTTTGAATAATCTGTAACGTGTACTTTGCCACGAGTTAGGTTATAAACTAACCAAGTATCAACTGTACCGAAGAGTAATTCGCCATTTTCAGCTCTTTCTTGGCCGTTTTCTATATGATCAAGAATCCATCTAATCTTTGTAGCAGAGAAATATGGGTCTAGAACAAGACCGGTTTTTTCTTGAACCATGCCTCTATAGCCTTCTTCAACAAGTTTATCAGCCATATCTGCAGTTCTTCTACATTGCCAAACGATTGCGTTGTAAACAGGTTTACCGGTATCCTTTTCCCAAACTATGGTTGTCTCTCTTTGGTTTGTAATACCAATAGCTTCGATATCATCAGCAGTAACGCCGAGTTTTGCCATAGCTTCAGTACATACTCCTATTTGTGTTGACCAGATTTCTGTAGCGTCATGCTCTACCCAACCTGGATGTGGGAAAAATTGTGTAAATTCTTTTTGAGCAACAGACATAATCTCGCCCTTTTTATTGAAAATTATCGCTCTGTTACTAGTTGTTCCGGCATCTAACGCCATAATGTACTTTGTCATATTTACTCCTTTACATTTTCCATACTTCATAATTTGAACTTGAAACAGCAATAGCACCCGCATTCAAGGCATCAATCACATCGGACTTATCCCTTATTAGCCCCCCTGCTACAAGAGGTATGGCAGTCCTTTTGCCAATTTCTGTTACCATCTTAGGCATGATACCTGGCAAGACCTCTAAGAAATCTGAGGAAGTATTTTTGATACTATCCTTAACATTCTCATAAGATAGGCTGTCTAGAAGGAAAAACCTAAAGACTGTGCATAAGCCTAACTTTTTTGCCTCGTATACATTTTGTGCCCTAAGGGTAATAATTCCATCAGCTTCTGTGTATTTTTTGATAAAACTAGGTGAAAAGCGAGATGATGATAAGCCCTCGATTAGGTTTTCGTGGATAAAGACAATTTTATTCTTCTTTTTAAGTTTAGCCACTATAGTTGGAATCGTTTCTATGGTTCCAAAAAGAACAAAGACAATCTTATTATCTTCGTATTCGTCCTTAAGACATTCTCTTAAGTCTTTGCCATCTTTGATGGCCATAATCAACGGATTTTCATACAGTACTTCTCTAATTTCTAGCATATCTCTCCCTAAACGCACAAAGCGAGCCCTAAATTATTAAAGCTCGCTTCTCTCATTATTATAATGTATCTTCATTATATCATTAAGGAATTATTTTTGCAAGTGTTTTCATAAAAAATTTTATCTTATTTTATCTTATTTAAAAAGTTCTAACTCAGCCTCAGTAAGTTCTCTATAATCACCCTCTCCTAGATATGGGTCAAGCTTTAAATCTCCTATAGCTATTCTTTTTAAGCTGGTAACTTCATTTCCTAGATTTGAAAAAAGCCTCTTAACAAGGTGAAACTTGCCTTCTGTAACCTTAACAAGGGCCTTATTTGGCTCTAGGATTTCAAGATCGGCAGGCCTTGCTGTGTAATCGTCTTCTTTTATATAGACACCTTTTTTAAATTCTTCGATAAAGCTTTGATCAATTGGATCTCTTGTGATGGCCTCATAGGTCTTTGTAATATTTGAATTTGGACTTGTTATCTTATGAATGAGTTTTCCATCTGTAGATAGAACTAAAAGCCCTGTAGTATCCTTATCTAGCCTTCCAGCTATTGACAGGTCATAATCTAGGTAAAAATCATCCAAAAGATCTATTACCGTTTCATCTTCATCCTTGGTTGCTGATAAAACACCAGCCGGTTTATTCATCATTAGGTGGATATTTTCTATATATTCCACAAAATGACCCATGTAGAAAACCTCATCTACATAGGGATCTACCTTTGTTGATGAATCTTTTACGGTCACCCCATTTATAACTAGGGCTCCTTTTTTTGCATTTCTTTTTATATTTTTCCTGGTATCAAGACCAGTATTACCAATCATCTTGTCTACTCTCATTTTCTCCCCTTTTCTAGGATATTTGCCATAGCCTGGCTTAGACTATCATAGGATTTGTAAAAACCTTCAAGATAGTCCCTACCCTGATCTGTTATATAGTAATATTTTCTCCTAGGACCTATGTCTGATTTCCTATAGGTGCCTAGGATTAGGCCTTTTTTTATAAGCCTGGTCAAGATTGGGTAGACAGTTCCTTCTGTCATATTGTAAAAACCATTTAGCTTGAGTTCTTCAATTATTTCATAGCCATAGGTTTCCTTATTTTTGATTATGTGGAGGATTATACCATCGATTAATCCCTTTAACATTTGCGAATCTATCATTTTATCACCTAGCTATATTGTATTACATAGTAGACTTTTATCAATCTCTTTTGCAAAAATACTTCATCTGGCAGAATTTACACTTGTTTTTATCGTCAGTTCTTCTTAGGGTGAGGTTTTCATCGATTAGCTTTGCAATCTTATCTATCTCATTTATATCAAAGTCTGTAGGCTTTATTTCAAGAAGCCTATCTTCTTCTATAAAATAAAGATACATTTTTGCTAGGTCCCTGCCAGTCGCCTTGACTAAGTGTCTGTAGGTCATAAGCTGGTTGGTATAGACTTCGATGAAGTCCTCTTTATAAGAACCAGTTTTTATATCTAAAATCGACCCATCTTTAAGGTTTATATCGACCTTTCCCTGGAGGATGTAAAAATTCCTATCTAGCTTATAGTTGGTCTCCACAGCCTCTATTTCAAATTCTCTTTTAGCAAAATTTTCCAAAGGCTTTTTATATTTTGGATTTTCCTTAAGGAAGGCCTCTAGTTTTTCCTTATCTTCTGGCCTTAGGGCAAGGTATTCCGCAAGCTTATGGGTATTGGTACCAAAGGAGAGAGCCTCTGTCTTTAGGGCCCTAAAGTCGAATTTCCTGATAAATCTATATGATAAAGGACAAGATTTATAGACTTCTATATCTGTAGTATAGGCCAGGGTTTTCTTTTCCTTTTCCTCTTCGGCCCTCTTAAAGTCAATTGTCTTTAAAACCGAGCTTGGTGGATAGGATTTCGCAAAATTTGCTAGCCTTACATCCTTATTATTATCAAGCAAGACCAGGAGATTTTTGGCTCTGGTAAAGCCTGTATAGTATTTTCTATAAAAATCTTTTACAAAAGTGAAGTCCTTTGGGTCTCTTTTTTCTAGGAAGTCATTGGCGTTTGCCCTTGGCTTATCATAAAGGCCTGATATGAAGACTGTATCAAACTCAAGGCCCTTAGCCTGGTGGATGGTCATGAAATTAACCGCATCCTTATGACTTTCTAAATCCTTTAATTCTTCAATAGCTTTTGACCTATAAAGATGAAATATGTAGGCTTCTACAAATTCCTGATAATAATCTTCACCCCTATCACTTCCATAAATCTCATCAAAATCTCTAGCAACCCCTATGAAGGCAGAAATATTTGTAATCTCCCTCAGAGCTTCCATTTCCTTTTCATCTTTTATAAGAAAGGCCCTAAAATAATCAAGACCCAGGGCCTGGTAGAGGAGATTTGTAACAAGAATATCAGCTCCCTTTTTAGCTTCAATAAAGTCCATGATTTCTTTATTCTGGGCTAGGGACAAATCATTATTAAGGCCAAAAAGATAATTCATATAGGATATCTTATCTTTAGCATCCTTGCCATAGGCATTGTCCGGGTCTTCATAATATGGACTAAGGCCTGCTAGCTTCATCAGGATAAAGACCATAGCCCTTATCTCGCTTCTTTCAAAATATTTGGCAGACTTCTTATTTAAAACCCTTATCCCACCTGCTTCAAAGAAGGCCTGGAGCTTATTTACATAGTCTGTCCCCAAGGAAGGGAATAAAAAGGCTATTTGGCCAAGATTTATATAGGTAGATAAGATTTTAACCACCTTCAATAGGTTAGCATATTCATAGGCCCTGGCCCTGACTATGGTATTTGGATTAGAATCCTTAGCCTTGGCCCTAAGATTTTTATCTACTATATCCTTAGCTCCTAGGCTCTTAAGCCAAGCACTCGCCCCATCTAGGATGTGCTGATTGGACCTGTAATTTATATCGAGCTTATAAATATTTGCCCTGTAGCCCTTGGCCTTGTAGAAATTATCGCTAAAGTTGGTTAAATTTCTTGGATCTGCCCCCCTAAAGGAATATAAAGACTGGTCATCATCACCAAAGACCATAATTTCCTTATCCCTAACAAGCTTAAAGGCTATCTCCTGCTGGATGTGGTTGGTATCCTGGTATTCATCAACTATGACAAAGTCAATAGCAGACCTAATTTCCTCACCTCTTACAGGGTCATCTAAGAGCCTATAAAAATCCCTTAAGATCATCTGGAAGTTGACTAGTTTTTTATCAGTTAAGATTTTTTCGTGAGTCAGGTAAATTTTGCCAGCAAAGGCCTCTTTAGGGTCCTCGCTTGCAAGGAGTTTTAGGGGGTCGTAGAGCTTGTTTGTTATTTCTTCATAGATATTTTTTATGGCAAATACGTCGTTGTAGTCTATAAAAATATCATAGTCTGGGATTTTTTTGTAAAGGTCCAGATTTTTTTCGATTATATAGGTCTCCATAACCGTATCTATTATGGTCTTATCAAGGAAATTTTCATCAAGGACTGGGTATTTTTCCATAAAATCAAGGGCCAAGGAGTGGAAATTACCTATCATCATATCCTTAAGCTCAGCCCTTATCCCTTCGTTTTTAAATTCAGATATTATCCTTGTTGAAAGTTCCTTGGCGGCCTTTTTAGTAAAGGTTGTAATAAGAATCCTATTTGCCTGATAGCCTTCATTTTTAATAAGGCTAACTACCTTTTTGACAATGGTAAAGGTTTTACCGGTGCCTGGTCCAGCGATTACTGCCGCAGGAGTCCTTGCCTTATTTATAATTATATCTTGCTTTTCATTAATCATAACATCAACTCATAGGCTATTCTTGGCTTTTTCTTACCTTCTTCATCAATTAAAATTTTTCCAATTTTCTTAAAACCAAATTTATTTAATAAGGACCTCATCCTAAAATTGTCCTGGTGGGTATCTATCCTTAGGCTATCAAGATTTAATTTAATTCCAAACTTTAAAATCTCCATCATAAACCTTGAACCTAGACCATTTTCCCTGGCCTCCATATCTACTGCAAAGGTGTGGATGGTAATATAATTTTCCCCCTTAAAGTCCTTGTCAAGGTCTTCATAAGCAGCCTCTTTCTCGTCGGATAAATAAACATAGGCCATAAGCTCTCCCTTATCCTCATAGACATAAGCCTTACCTTTAATAATTTGATTACAAAGAAAATCCCTATCCATAGACCCTATCTGCCATTGGTCTATACCGTCTTCTTTTAGGGCTTTTTTAGCATTTTCTATTATGTATTCAATTTTGTTTATATCTTTAATTTCTGCTCTTCTCATAGAAATATTATACCATAAAAGCGTCTTATCGTTGTTATAATCTTATCAAAGTGATATAATTATAAGAGATAAGCAAAACATGAAAGGATAATAAATGTACGATTATTTAATTATAGGAAATGGTATAGCTGGTTTATCAGCTGCAGAAGAAATTAGAAAACATGAAGAAACAGCTACTATACTCATAGTATCTGATGAAAAAGGTCATACTTATTGGAGAACTAGACTATCAGAGCTAATTGCCAAAGACTTTAACGATGATGAAATCCTTGTCAAGAAAGACCCTTGGTATAATGACAGACACATAGAGGAAAGATTTAATACAAAGGTTGTAAAAATAGATAAGGACAACAAAGTTGCCTACCTGGAAGATGGAGAAGAGATAGAATATGGCAAGGTCCTAATTGCTACAGGTGCCCATGCCTTTATCCCACCTATCAAAAACGCTGACAGCCAAGGTGTTTTTGCAATAAGAAGCTCAGAAGACCTAGTAAAATTTAAAAATTATGTAAAAGGTAAGAAAAAATTAGTTATAATCGGCGGTGGCATCCTAGGACTAGAAGCTGCTGATTCAGCCCACAAGCTTGGCCTTGATATCCTTGTAATAGAGGCCTTTGATTACCTACTTGCTAGACAGCTTGACAGAGACCTTTCAGGCAAATTAGAAAAGGCCCTAAATGAAATGGGCATTGAAACCCTAACAGGCAAAAATACCAAGGAAATCCTAATCGAAGATGGACACGTTGTAGGAGTAAAACTATCAGATGATTCAGAAATCAAAGCTGATGCCATCATGATCCAAGCAGGTGTAAGATCTAATATAGAAATCGCTCAAAACTCAGATCTAGCTACAGACAGGGGTATCCTAGTAGGAGAAGACCTAAAGGTAGAAGGTTATGACATCTATGCAGCAGGAGATGTTGCCCAAATAGATAATTTCACAATTGGTCTTTGGACAGCAAGCATGGAAATGGGCAAGATTGCCGGTGCCAACATGACTGGAGAACATAGAACTTATGAAAAACCAAAACCATTCTCAACCCTCATGATTGGTGATATCAAGCTATTTTCAGCAGGAATGAATTCTGGCGAAGGCATCGAAGAAGAAAAAATCGAAAAAGACGGTAAAATTTACAAACTCTTTAAAAATGGAGATAAGTTTGTAGGCGGCATCCTTTGGGGAGACATAAAATACCAAATGGATGTAAAGGCTATAGTCTTTGAAGGAAAAGATCCAGCTGAGACAAAACTAGGCGCAGAAATATTTGGTCTTTAATTTAAAAAATCCAAGATGATC
This sequence comes from uncultured Anaerococcus sp., assembly GCF_963512375.1. Lineage (NCBI taxonomy): Bacteria > Bacillati > Bacillota > Tissierellia > Tissierellales > Peptoniphilaceae > Anaerococcus > uncultured Anaerococcus sp. The sequence continues at coordinate 32,533 of NZ_CAUPMI010000015.1, read as the reverse complement.
ATAAGGATCGTCTTGGATTTTTTCTTGCTTAATTTTATTGATTTGTTAAATTTAGTTTTCTTAAGAGAGTCATAAAGGCTGATAAGACGACTGCTACAACAGATGCTAGAACCATGCCTGATAGGTTTATTGACCCAAACTTAATTGTTAGGCCTGAAAGACCTGCTATAAATATTACTGATGTTAGGACTAGGTTCATAGATTTTGAATAATCTACCTTTTCATCTACCAAAAGCCTAATCCCGCTTGTACCAATCATTCCATAAAGTAGGAAGGTTACCCCGCCTATAACATTGCCTGGAATAGTTGAGATAAAGGCAGCAAGTGGGCCAAAGAAGGCCATAAGGATTGAAACTACAGCAGCTCCACCTATAACTTGGACTGAATAAACCCCTGTAATAGCCATAACCCCGATGTTTTCACCATAGGTTGTAGTTGGAACACCACCTACAAGACCTGAAAGGGCTGAAGAGAAGTTATCTGCAAAGATTGACCTATGTAGGCCTGGATCTTTTAGAAGGTCCTTGCCGACGATATTTGAAGTAACAACTTGGTGGGAAATGTGCTCGCTTGTTATAACAAGAATTACCGGAAGCATAGCAAGGATTGATTCTACAGAAAACTTAGCCAAGTGGAAGTTTGGCATAGTAAATAGCTTAGCTTCAAGAACCGGTGTAAAGTCGACCATGTCGAAAAATATAGCTGAAATATAACCTACAATTATTGCAATTAGGATAGGAATTGTTGAGAAAAATCCCTTAAAGGCTACAGAGCCGATGATTGCTGTAAGTAGGGTTATAGCAAAGACAATGAAGTCCTTAGAGCTAGCTGTATCTGTCATAAGGTTAGCACCGATTGCCCCTCCTGTGACAGTATTGCCTGCAAGCTCAAAACCAATTAAGGCTACAACCGCACCCATGGCAGCAGGTGGCAATACCACATCTATCCATTTTATGCCAAACTTATATATAATATAGGCCATAATACAGCCTAAAATTCCGACTACAACAAAGGCACCTTGTGCATATTCAAATCCTTGTTTTGCAATAATAGCTGTACCTGGTGCTAAAAATGCAAATGAGGAACCCAAATAAGCAGGTGCCTTGCCTTTAGTAATAAGTATAAATAATAATGTTCCGATACCATTCATAAGAAGAACGATTCCTGGGTTAATTTGAAATAAAATAGGAACTAAAACAGATGCCCCAAACATTGCAAAAGTGTGTTGCAAAGATAGCGGCAATAATAATTTAGCTGGAACCTTGTCATCAATATGATAGATTTTCTTTTCTTTAGACATAAATACCTCCATAAATTTTTCGGGATCTAGGACCCCAAACTTCCTATATAATACCCAAATAAAGATACTTTGTCAATGAAGATAAAGAAAAGTTTTGCAAATAATTTTATAAGAAATCAAACTTGGGAAAGTAAGGCTGTGAGCCTAGCTATAGATTTATTTTAGAAAAAAATGTGATATAATATATATGTTATCATTACCCAATCTGATAGCAGAAAGGGGGTGTTTACAATGGATTTCCTAATATCCCTTTTGATTTCCGTTATGGCAAATGTAAGTGGTTACTATATTTGCAAATGGTTAGACGGAAAATATAATGATAACTAGCCAAAAAAAGGACGAGCTGCAACTCGTCCTTTTTTCGTTCACAATGGAACTAATATCCCTTTGGTTAATATTATTATACCCAAAACATCTAATATTTCAATATCTCTGATAATTCTGGGTTCATTAAATAATTTATTCTAATTCCTCACCATTAAAGGCATCTATGAAGTCGTCTTTGGCTCTGTTGGCTTTTTCTTTAGCCCTATCTACACCGCCTTTGACATTGTCAATACCTTCTTTAACTTCTTTTTTGTTTTTCTTTAATAGATAGGCACCTGCCCCTATTAGGAAGGCTCCCTTTGCTATTCTTGAAATAATATTTGGTTTATCTTTGTAATTACTTTCTTTAAACATCTTAGATCCTCTTTTCTTTTTATCATCTTTTAAAGCGTCGGTAATCTTATCTGCCGCCGCTATAGCTGCAAGTTTCTTAAATAATCCCATAAGATACTTCCTTTCTAAGATAATACTTATCTTAAATGTTTTATACCCACTTTTTCCTATTCTCTAACAAGTGGCATGGACATACATCTTGGGCCACCCCTTCCGACAGTAAGGGTTGATGAATCTAGCTTTATAACTTCTATATCATTTAATTCTAGCATCCTATTTGTGACATTATTTCTCTTATAGACTATGACCTTTCCTGGGGCGATGGCTAGGGTATTTGACCCGTCTGTCCATTGCTCACGAAGGGCTGCGATTGGGTCTCCTCCCCCACATGGCAAGAGATTAATCTTATCAAGGCCAAGGGCATCCTTAAGTAGGTCATCTAGGCTCTTATCCATCTGCTCGCTTACAAGTTCTCCGTCTTTTTCTGTAAAGCTTACTGCATGGAAGCTTGAAATAATACCTGGATGGTAGGTAAAGGTATCAAAATCTATCTGGGTAAAGACCGTATCAAGGTGCATGTAGGCCCTCTCATTTGGTATATTTACAGCAAGGACTTGCTTAACTTCGTTATTTTCATCAAAAATTAGATTTCTTGCAAGCTTTTCTATAGCGTCTATTTCAGTTCTCTGGCTGATGCCTACCATAACTAGGTTTTCGTTGATATTTAAGATATCACCACCCTCTATGTGCTTATCTTGATGCCTACCATAATAATCTTTGATATCCTTATATTCTGGATGGTATTTGAAGATATAATCAGCATAGATAGTCTCACGAGACCTGGTTACAGAATACATGGCATTTATAGAAACACCATTTGCAATTGATGAAAAAGGGTCTCTGGTGAAGTATAGGTTTGGCATAGGATTGATAGCTGTGTATCTTTCGTGGCTTACAACCTTATCTCTTAGGTGGTTAAAGGCATCAATTTCTGCAAGGCTAATGCCAGCCATAGTTTTTTCTACAAATTCTTTGTTATCCTTAATGCTTTCTAAAAGATTCTTAGATTCCTTGTAGATATCGGCATTGACAAGACCTGCCTCATCCAAATATTCTTTTAAAAACTTATCCCTAAGGCCGTCATTTGCAGCAAGGGCTTCAGCCATTAGGTCTTCAAGATAAACAACCTCTACCATATTATCCCTAAAAATCTTCGCAAATTCATCATGCTCTTCCTGGGCCTTTTCTAGATCAGGTATATCATCAAATAAAAGCTCGTCTAGTAGGTTAGGAGTAAGATTTAAAAGCTCATCTCCAGGTCTATGTAGCATTACCTTCTTAAGGGTCTTGATTTCGTTATTTACATTAATTCTTGCCATAAATCCTCCAAAATATTTTTTAAAAAAGGGACTATTGTAGCAAAACCTACAAAAGTCCCTATTATCAACCGGTATAAGCCGATATCTTTAATTTTCTACCTATATTATAACACGATTTTTCATTTTCGGCTAATATTGTTATATTTTTAGCAATTATCATCCAAAAAAAGACCAGCTGGCCGCTGGTCCTTATTTTATTATTGGAAATCTGCTTCGAATTGACCTTTGAATGCTTCCATTTCTGCTTTTACGTCAGCATCTGGGTTTGATAGGATTTCTTCTAATTTTGTTGCTATGTCGTTGTAGGCTTGTTGGCTGCCTGGTACAAGTGGTCTTGAGAATAATTTCTCACTTGCTGGTGCTAGGATTGGTGCTATTTTTGACTCTGAATTTTTGTATTCATCGCTTTCTACAGCGCTCTTTCTAGCTGGCATGTAGCCTGTTGCTAGACCAAATTTAATTTGTGCTTCTTTGCTTGCTAGGTATTTAATAAATTTGAATGCTGCGTCTTTTTCTTCATCACTCGCACCTTCAAACATATATACGTTTGTACCTTGTTGTACAGCTTTTTCTGCTGGATATGGCATTACATCGTAGGTGAATTTATCTTCTACACCTTCTTTTACATATACTTCACCAGCATTTGAACCGATATAACCTGCTAATTGCTCATTTGAGAATGGACCTGATAGGTATTGGTCTGTTCCTGCTATTCTGAAGTAGCCTTCTTTTATACCATCTAGGTAGTAATTAACTGCTTCGATTGATTCAGGGCTTGTTACATCTAGGTCTGGACCAAAGTCTATGCCTTTGTTTTTAAGGTAGGTTACGTAGAAGTTTGATAGAGAGTCCCAACCGAAAGCTGGAATGCCTTTTTCTTCTTTGATTTTCTTTGCTACTTCTTTTAGCTCTTCAAAGTTTGTTGGGTTTTCTAATTTTAATTCATCAAAGATATCTTTGTTATACCAAAGAACTTCTGTTGATTTGTTAAATGGGAGACCGATGATTTTGCCATCTTGTTCGATTTCATTTCTTACACCTTCAAAGATGTCATCATAATCTTCAATTCCGCCTTCACCTTTTACCCTATCTGTTAGGTCAGCTACCATGCCTGCATCGCTAAATTGTAGCATCCAGTCAGGATAAGCTTGGGTTATGGTTGGAAGGTCTTTAGGTGATTGCATTGTTGCAACTAGGATTTGGTTAAGATCACCATATCCACCTTGGTGTTGAAGTGTTACTTTTATGTCTGGGTTTTCTTTTTCAAAGTCAGCTACAACTGCTTCTAGAGCTTCACCTTGACCGCCACCCATTGCATGCCAGAATTTGATTTCTGTTTGGCCTTCTTTGGCAGGTTCTGCCTTTTCTTCTTTAGAATCTTGTGCTTTTTCAGATTCTTCTACCTTTGTCTCTTCTTTTGGAGCTTCGTTTGATGTAGATCCACATGCTGAAAATACTCCAAGACTAAGAACAAGTGCTGCTAATAATGATAATTTCTTTTTCATTTTTACCCCTTATTTCTCCTTTTTTTAAGGTGCTTCCCGGCTAATTTCTTAGCCAATTCTTACATTAAATATATACCTCTCTATGATTTTTTTTCAAGATTAACCTTTGATTCCTCCAAATGATACTCCCCTTAAGATTTGCTTCCTGAAGATAAAGTAGAGTATTAGGATTGGCAAAATTGTAATGGTTGATGCTGCCATTTGTAGATGGATTAATTGACCAGCTTCTGTTGCAAATGATGAAAGACCGTTTGATATTAGCCTCATCTTTGTTGTATTTGTGACAAGGATTGGCCATAAGAATGAGTTCCAACCTGTGATGAAATTGAGCAGACCTATGGTAAATAGGTTTTGCTTGCACATTGGAATCATGACCCTTCTTATAAATTCAAAGTCGCTTGCCCCATCTACCTTGGCCGCATTATAAAATTCCATTGGGACAGATTTTAAAAATTCTTTTAGGTAGAATATATAAAATACTGATGCCAAAAATGGGATTATTAGTGCTGTGTAGGTATCAAGTAGACCTAGCTTGGCTATGGTTGAATAGTTGGTAAAGATTATTATTTCAAAAGGAACCATTAGTAGAGCTAGCATGAAATTTTGTAAGACTGTCTTTCCCTTAAAGTTTAGGAAATTTAGAGCGAAGGCTGCAAGGGTTGTTGTAATTAGGGTTCCCATTGTATTTATCAATGATACGAATACTGTATTTACAAAATATCTTGCAAAAGGTGCCGCCTTCATGGCCTCTACATAGTTATTAAATTGTGGGGCCTTTGGCAAAAGCTTAGGCGGAATCTGTGTTACCTCTCCAAAGCTCATCAAGGATGATGATATCATGTACAAAAATGGGAAGAGGGTTATAGCTGCCATTATTATTATGAATATGAATGATAGAACTTTTAATACTTTTCTCATTTTAACCTACCTTGATATTATCTTTATTATTTTTCTTTGAGCGAAGGTTAGGACTAGTAGGAAGAGGAAGAGTAGGACTGCTGCTGCCATGGCCTGACCATACCTATATTCCACATAAAACTTCCTATAGATATAAAAGACTGCTGTCATCAGCCTATTTCCCACACCTGCCTTGCCGTTAAAGAGGGCAAAGATCTGGTTGTAGACCTTAAAGGTTGCTATAAAACTTGTCAAAAACAAAAATGTTATTATGCTTGTTAGCTGTGGGAGGGTTATCTTTTTAAATTGCTCCCAGCTGCTTGCTCCAAAGGTGTCTGCTATCTTATAATAAGACTCATCTATGCCCCTTAGACCGGCTAAGATTACGATTATATTAAAGGCTAGGGCATTCCACACACCAAAGATAATGGCTGCTAGCATATTGTAGTCAGGATTGTTTAAAAAATCAATTGGACCGACTCCCACAAAAGATAGCATGTGGTTGATAAAGCCGTATTTGCCATTAAATAAATACCTAAATACGATACCTACAGCTATTACACTTGTTAGGTAAGGTATAAAAAATATAGTCTCAAAAAACTTATCTCCCTTGATTTTCTCATTTAGGATTAGGGCTATAAACATGGAAATGATTATAGACAAAGGCACGACTGTTACCGAATAAATCAAGGTATTTTTCATCGCTAGCCTAAAGAGCTTGTCATTTAGGACTATAGGGAAATTTTGAAAGCCAACATAGGTTGGATTCATGATGTTGTTGTTGTGAACAGACATGTAAAAGGTTCTAATAAGTGGATATACATTAAATACCAGTATAAAGAATAAGGCAGGAAGCAAATATAACCAAGCCTTGTTGGTCCTTTCTGCCCTGTAGAAGGACTTCTTTTTCATTAGTAGACTCTCTTTCCATCTTCTTCAAATATATAGATTGCCTTATGGTCAATTGAAATTCTAATCTTTTCCCCTTCTTTTATTTCAAGGGCTGAGTCAACAACCATCCTTGATGCTTGGCCTAGGATAGTAAAATGCAAGATCATATAGCGACCTATCATCTCTCTAGTTTCTACTTCTATCTCTAAGTCCCCGTTTGGATCAAGCTTGAAATGCTCAGGCCTAATTCCAACTAGGTAGGTATCCTTATCAAGGGCTGCCTTTTTCCTATCTTCGATAAGCTTTGACTTATCTAAGAATAGATTGTCCCTGCTTATAGAATCTTTTGTATTGTCAAGCTCGTAGATATTTATGATAGGATTACCTATAAACTTAGCTACAAAGAGATTTGCAGGCTCTAAGTATAGGTTTTGTGGCTTATCAAATTGTTGGATGACTCCCTTATCCATTAGGGCTATGTAATCACTAATTGATAGGGCTTCTTCCTGGTCGTGGGTTACAAATATTGTCGTAACTCCTACAGACTTTACTATATTTCTAATCTCTTCCCTGATAGATAGCCTTAGCCTTGCATCAAGGTTACTTAGGGGCTCATCTAAAAGTAGGGTCTTAGGATTTTTGACTAGGGCTCTAGCTATAGCCACCCTTTGTTGCTGACCACCAGATATTTGGCTAGGTTTTTTATCCTTTATATCTGTAATATAGGTAAGGTCCATATATTTTTGGGCCCTTTTAATAGCCTCATCCTTTTTAATCTTTTTATCACCTACAGTTAGGGGAAATATTATATTTTCAAGAACTGTCATATGTGGATATAGGGCATAATTTTGAAATACCATTCCTATATCACGATCTTTTGGGTGGAGATTTACAATCGAATCACTGTCAAATAAGATATCCCCCTCTGTTGGGTCAAGTATACCTGCTATAATATTTAAGATTGTAGACTTACCACAACCAGAAGGACCTAGAAGGGTCACTAGGGCACCATCTTCTATATCCAGATTGACAGATTTTAAGGCTTCATAGCCATTTTCATAAACTTTTCTTAAATTTTTGATATTAATCATTTAATCCTCTTTCATACCAATGGGAATTTTAGTAATAGATACAACATCACGACCATCAAAATTATACCGATAAGGGTAAAAGCATCGATTTGCTTTTTTAAAGCCAAAATGACTAGAGCTATTGATAATAAGAATAACAATAGATATAATTGCACAAATAAATCACTAGCCGGGCTTATTATCGATATAACTAAGGCAATTGCGGCAAAAAGGGCTGTCACAATGCTGATATAGGCATAGAGCTTTTTACCATCCATTATAAAGTTAATTAAGCTTATCACCGCTGTTACCGCAAAGATTGGCATAAACATATTTTTTAAAAATATAATTGGCATTTAAACCTCTCTCTTTTAATTATAACATAATTTTATACAAAAATAAGGGCCTAATGCTCAAAGAATAATTTTTTATAGCTATAATAATTTTAAAATCCTTCTTAGCCTAGCAATTTTACGCTTACTAGGCCTTGTGGTGGAAGGAATTTAATATTTTGCACCAGTACCCTTTTTTATTATTTATTTTTTGATGAGTAGGTCATTTCTTATATAACCTGTTTTGCCATTTACTGTTACTCTTGTCCAACCTTCAGTTTCACCTAGATTTAGGATTTCATCATCTGGTCCTACTTCAGCTACTACTGCTGAGTTTTCTGATGGGGCAAGTCTCATGTTGACTGTGTCTTTAACCATGATTTCTACGCCCTCTTCTAAGTCTGAGCTTAGGTTTTTTTCATCTTCTACTTCTTTTCCTAGGTCGGTTTCTTCTTTATTTTTTTCTTCTGGACTTGTTTTTTCTACAACTTGATTTTCTTCACCTTTTGGATGTCTTACTGATACATAAGAATCATCCTGGCATGAACTTAGCAAAATTACAAGCCCTAAAGCTAAGAGTATTTTTAGTTTTTTCATTAATTGCCTCCAAATAAGTCGTCTAATTCATTCTTGTCATATTCATAATTGGTTATTACTACGCCTAGGATTTTGGCTCCTGAATTTTCTAATTGGTCAACTGATTCTTCTAGAAGATAGGTCCTTATTGCTTCTTCATTTGTTAGGATTACTGTCTTATCAGCAAGCCCACAAAATACATTGGCTTCAGCTATTCCTATGTTTTCCTTGGTATTTACAAATATATAGTCGTATTTTACCATAGCTTCATCAAAGAAATTCCTAATAGCTGCTGGCTCTAGATACATATCTTCATAGTCAGCTACCCTGCCTGCCATTAGTAGGTGGAGGTTGTCATTATCCTTTACTACGACTTCATCGAGGGCAAAGTCTCCTAAAAGGCAATCTACAAAGCCTCTCTTGTTGTAGTAGCCTTTGATTTCCTCTAGCTCATCAGCCCTTAGGTTGGCATCGATTATTAGGATTCTTTCGTTTTCTTCAGCTAGGTGTTCTCCCATGACTAGGATTGATTCTATTTTATTTGTCCTATCATCTGTTGCAGTGAAAGCTACTATGGCATCTGCTGGATCAAGCTTGCTTGTTATTTTATCTTCTAGATTGTAAAAGGCTTGGAGGATGATTTCTTTTCTCTCATCTACTTTTTTTCTTCTAAACATCTAAATCTCCCTTCTTATACTTAGGAAGCTTGCCTAGGATTTCTAGCTTGCTTGAGCTTTTGCTTACTTCTTTTTTTAGAGCTGGGTCAAGGATTATTTCTTCTTCCTCTTCTTCTGCTGCATCGACAGCTTCTCTAGCCATATCTATAGCAGATCTATCGATTTTCCTAGTTTCTCCAAGGTTTTCTTCTATCTCTTCTACTTTTTCGATTGGTTGGGTGAAGGCCTCTTCCTTGATATCTTCTTTGACTTCTTCTTTTATTTCTTCTTTAGGTTCTTCTTTTTCGATTATTTCTTCAGCCTCTTGTTTTTCAATCTCTTTTTTATTTTTTTCTACTTGTTTTTTGACTCTTTTTTCTTTTTTCTTCTTTTCTTTTGTTTGCTTATTTCCTTGCTTATCTTTTAGTTTGGAATTATATCTTTTTACTGATACAAATGATCCTAAGAGGTAAAGTAAAAATCCAAGACCACCTGCTATAGCTGCGTAGAATAATGTATTATCAACAGCCTTGGCATTTCCATAAGAGTATTCCATTACACTTGCCCCTGTATTGTAGATGTTGTTAATTACAGTTGCTGAAAGATCTGCATATTCATCTGCCAAGTCTTCTGCCCTTAGCTTGTTGGTATCTTTTACTGAAATATCAATCACAGCCGAATTATCAAGGGCCTTGATATTAATCCTGCTATCAAGTTTTGATAAAGGCCAGCCTATCTTCAAATTGTCCAAAGTCCTTTGTTTTATTGCATTAGAATTAATTACTCCTGCAAATTCTCCTGCAGAATTTGTATCATTTAGGTTTTCTACAGATGTAGTTACAAGCTTAGCGCTTGCCCTATATTCCTTAAAACCTGCAAAGTTTAGGCCAAAATATACAAGCATTGCCACAATTATTCCTGCTATAATTGATGACAGAGTAGCTTGAAACATCGATTTTTTATTTTCCATCTTCTCCTCCATATTGGCTTGCACCCTCAAGCATGAGCCTGCGGGCAGCGCTTTTATTTACTTTCCTTAACATCTCAGGATGTCTTATTATAAATTGTTCTATATATAGCCTGTAGGCTTTGGGAAATAGAGCTCTTGCAAGCTTTCCCTTGTCAAGGAAAAACTTCTCATCAAAGCCGTTAAACCAAGTCGACCCATCGTTGTAGACCCTGGCTATAAGGTCTGTGCTTGTCCTTGCCTTTAGACCACTTCTTATGCAATCTAGGATAAATATCGAATCTTCACCAGATCCATTTTCTGTTCCTGCTCCAAAATTTGTATTTAGATAAATATTTTTCCTAGACACAGCCTTCCTATCAAAGGCAAAGTGAACTGACCCATAGGTCAGGCAATTATAAAAGCCAAGCTTTTTATTTTCCTTAACCTTGATTATCTCCTTACCATCCTGATAAATAATTGTCTTAAAGACAAAAAAATCAACATCAGGATAGGAAATGAAAGCATCCCTAACCTTAGCTAGGTAGCCTTCTTCAAAGACCTCATCATCATCAGCAAAGATAATTATATCAGCCTTTGAATTAAGTAGGCCAAGATTTCTACTCCTGGCAAGGCCTCTTGTATCTGTCGATATCATCCTCACCTTAAAATCATCTGTTATTTTTTCTTCGTAGGCGTTGTGATCTGTCTGATTTATAATTAGGGCATCACATTCTAAGTTAAATTTCTTATAAAAATCTATACTCTCTACATTCATAGCAGAGATTAAAACTTCAACTCTCATTATTTTCTAGTTGTCTCCGCCTTTTCCCAAGTTGGCTTAGAATAGCCTCTTAGCTCCCTATAGCCGCCTATCAATTGGGCAAGCATCATGGCACAATAATATCTTGGGAAATAGAATATTTTGCTCTTAGCCCCTGATAATTGGCCAATTATCGCTAGGGCATAGAAGAATATTTGCATCATGAAAAATGACCCGTAAAAGACTCCTTCTCCTAGGAGGAAGAAGTTAGTGACTAGCAAGACTATATGAAAGAAGGCCTGTAAATACCTTAGGGTCTTGTGGTTGAAGGTAAAAAATGAAAACCACCCATACTCAAATATATTTAGCCTCTTAAGGTTGGTAAATATGTTGGTAAGGATTCTTCTTTGCATCCTGACCTTTCTCTTAAATTCATCTGCTGTAGTCTGGCCTGCCTTTTCAAAGGCCACAGCCTTTGGATTATAAAGGGCCCTCTTGTGGTTTAGGGCTGCGTATAAAGGAAGCTCGTAGTCGTGGCTATTAACTAGGTCAATGTGCCTGTAGTCCTTTTTTCTTACAGCATAAATTGCCCCGTTACCATTGGTTATGGTCTTTATATTAGATTCAATCTTTCTCATCTTAAGCTCAAAATTCCAATAGGTGTTTTCTGCTACAACCGATGAGATTTCATCATCTTCATGATAAATCAAAGACCCGCACACATATTCTATATCATCATCTACAAAATATGACACAAGCTCGCTTATGGCATCTGGCTTAAACATAGAATTGGCATCAGAAAATACAATAATCTCGCCCTTTGCCACTTCTACCGCCTCATTTTGAGCATTGGTCTTGCCCAGGTGGTTTTTGACTGTATTTACCCTGATATCATAGTCAGGGTTTTCTTTAATAAATTTCTCACAAAGCTCAACTGTCCTATCTGTAGATGAGTCATTGGCAATAATTACCTCATAAGATGGATAGTCGGTTTGAATTATATTTTCAAGCTTTTTTTCTATAACATCCTCTTCGTTGTAGGCAGAAATAATCACCGATACGCTGGGTTTTATAGAATAATCTTGTTCATTTTCCCTTTTGATAAGCTTATCTAAAATCAAAAGGGTAAGCGGATAGCCTATCATGGCATAAAATAAGGCAAATCCTGCTAAGTAAAATAAAATTTTCATACACTTCTCCTATTATCTAATTATATTATAAAGGACCATATGATTGCAAGGAGGAGGGGCTTTTTTATTGGAATTTTGCTTAATTTAATTTTAAATTAAAATTAATATATAAGATGAGTAGAAAATATTGATACTTTGAGAAATAAAAGGATAATATCCTTAATAATTTAAGAATGGAGTTATTATGAATATTAAATTAGATATCTTACAAAGTCTGGGACTTGCTATTATAGCCCTTATTATCGGCATGGGCCTTAAGAAAAAAATTTCATGGCTTAGGACTTTTTTTATACCGGCACCTGTTATCGGTGGTCTAATTATTAGCCTTGGAGTTTTTATCTTAGGTCAGGCTGGCCTTGCCTATTTTGAATTTGACAAGATCCTCCAAGACTTCTTTATGAATATATTTTTCACAGCCATCGGTCTTTCAGCATCCTTTGCCATGCTTAAAAAATCTGGATCCCTTGGCCTAAGGCTGGCCCTGGCTATAATTATCCTCCTTCCCCTCCAAAATATTATAGGTGTCGCCCTTTCTAAAGTCCTTGGTATAAATCCCCTTCACGGCATAGCCATGGGGTCAACATCAATGACAGGAGGCATCGGCTCTGCCATAAGCTTTGGCAAAATCATGGAAGATTTGGGAGCTAGTGGGTCTACATCAATTGGAGTTGCTGCTGCTACCTTTGGCCTTTTAGCAGGATCTCTTGTGGGTGGCCCTACAGCCAAAAGACTTATTAATAAGTACGACCTAAAGACAAAGGGATCCCAGTCAGGTCTTGATAATAAGAAAATATCCGCTCTTATCAATCAAGAATCCTTAACCCAAGCCATAATTATAATCGGCCTTGCTGGTCTTTTAGGGACTTTTATAAACAAAGCCCTTGCCCTAACCGGCCTTAATTTCCCATATTATGTGGGCTGTCAATTTGGAGGACTGATCGTAAGAAATATCTACGATATCCTAAAAAAACCGATAAATATGACAAATATAGACACCGTGGGCAATATTTCCCTAAACCTATTTTTATCCCTTGCCCTAATTAACCTCAACCTTAGCGCCATCCTAAGCCTAGCTGGCCCTATGGTTATAATAATGCTTGCCCAAGCTATATTTATCGCTGTCTACACAAGCCTAGTTACATTCAATATCCTAGGCAAGAACTATGATGCAGCTGTCATGGTTGCAGGCCATTGCGGTGTAGGCCTTGGCCAAACCCCAAATGCCATGGCCAATATGGAGGCTATAATCGAAGAAAAGGGCCCAGCAGATGTGGCCATGTTTATCTTCCCTATAGTCCTTGCCATTGCGGTTAACCTCACAAATCCAATAGTTATTACATTTTTTATAAATGCCTTCTCATAAAAAAACTGGCCCCGAGAGGTCAGTTTTTTTCACGCTTTGCTCGAGTGGTCTGCATGGGTCCTCCACGAGCCACATAAACATGCCTTGATTTGGTCGCTCTCGGCCGCTAGGGCAAATTGTTTATGCCGAATAATAGTGCGGTAGCATGGAGAGCTTCGAAGAAGCGACATTCGGACGGGCTTTCTCGCTTCGCTGCGAACCGCTCCGTGGGGCTCCTCAGCTACTGCATCAAGCCTACCAACTATTTGCTTTACAAATGGGGTTAGGCATAGATACGCGCCGGGCGGGCTTTCTCGCTTCGCTGCGAACCGCTCCGCGGAGGCCGCTCCATGAGCCGCGGGGGCTTGTCTCGCTTCGCTCGAGTGCTCCGCACGGGTCCTCCACGAGCCACGATAACATGCCTTGATTTGGCATGTTATCGCCGAATGATAGCGCGGGAGCGCGGAGAGCTTCGAAGAAGCGGCATTCGGACGGGCTTTCTCGCTTCGCTGCGAACCGCTCCGCGGGGCTCCTCTACGCGCCGGAGAGGCGAGTTTCTAACTATTAAAATGCCTAGCTGGCAAGGTTATTATTTCATTCAACTCTTTTGGAAGTTTAATGTCTCTTTTTAGGGCGGCGAAGCTTATGGCATCTTTGCCGTATTTTTTCCTTATTTCATAAAGGGCCTTATCGCATGATTCGCTTTTAAAATATTTTTCGTGGTCTAAAAACATATCTAATTGGCTACCTGATCCTTCCTTATCAAGTCTTATGGCCCTTATACCTACAGCCCTAACTGGCATATCCCAGTCGTATTTTTCCATAAAAAGTTTGTATGCCTTTTGGGCTAGGATTATTGATGATTGGGTGTTTAGGGGTAATTCTTTCTGAAAGGTCTGAGAAAACAGGTCCTTATTTCTGACAAAGACTTCCACCCCTCCAGCCTCAAGACCTGCTTGCCTTAGCCTTCTTGATACAGAAAAGCTAAGCTCCTGGAGGACGTTTTTAACCTCTCCATTATTTAGCAAATCACTCCTACAGGTGGAAGAGTTGCCTATGGTTTTTATGATGTCCTTATGGTTGATGTCAACAACCGGACGAGTATCCCTGCCATTGGCATAAGTCCAAAGATAAACTCCATTTACCCCAAGCAGGTTTTTTAGTAGACTTAAAGGAGCATGGGCAAGGTCTCCTAAGGTGTAAATTCCAATACGATTAAGCTTAGCCTTGGTGGCCCTACCTATGCCGACCATCTCCTCGACAGCCAGCGGCCAAACGAGGTCTTTCCAATTGTCCTGGTCAATGACTGTGATGGCATCAGGCTTTTTCATGTCTGATCCAAGCTTGGCAAAAATCTTGCAAAAAGAAACTCCAATGCTTACAGTAAGGCCGACTTCTTCCTTCATCCTCCTAGAAATTTCCCTTGCTATGTCTAGTCCTGAGCCAAAAAGCTTGGTAGAGCCGGACACATCTATAAAACACTCATCAAGGCCAAAGGATTCGACCTGGTTGGTGTAATCATAATAAATCTTCTTGGCCATCTTTGAATGCTTAAGATACTGGTCATATTGGGGAGGGACAAGGATTAGGTCCCTACACTTAGTAAGGGCTTGCCAAATAGGCTCGCCAGTCTTAACCCCCATCTCCTTGGCCTCTTGGCTTTTGGCTAGGATAATGCCATTTCTGTTTTTAGGATTGCCAGCCACAGCCATGGCCTTTCCCTTAAGGGCTGGGTTAAGCTTAGCCTCGATAGATGCATAGCAAGCGTTCATATCTGAATGTAGGATAATTTTTTTCATATCAAACTCCTCTTGATTTTCTTAGACTTTAAATGTATAGTTAAGACAATAAATGACTTAAGACAATTATAAGACTATAAGTGACTCTTGTCAAGAAAAAAATAAAAATATTAGACTCTAAAAGTCTAGAAAGAGAGTGAATATGAGTTTTGCGACTAAATTAAAAAATCTAAGAGAAGATAAAAGACTAACCCAACAAGAACTAGCCGATCAAGTAAATGTCTCATTAAAGACAATCTCAAGATATGAGCTTGGCCTATCAAAGCCTAGGTATAGAAAGACCTACGACCTCTTGGCTGCCGCCTTAGACACCAGCCACGACTACCTAGTCACAGACGAAGAAGACTTTATCCTAACAGCCCGTGAAAACTACGGCCTAAAGGCTGGCAGGGAAGCAAGAGAGCTTGTAGATGGGGTAATAGGCCTAATGGCAGGGGGAGAAATCCCAGAAGAAGACAAAAAAGCCATCCTAGATGCCATCTCAGAAGCCTACTATATAGCCAGGCAAGAAAACAAAAAACATGGCAGAAAATAATGGCTTACTCATATGATCAAATCTATGAGGATGCTCTTGACCTAATCAAAAAACATGACAGCAGGAATCCAAAAGAAATCCTAAAAGAGCGTGGAGTCCACCTCATAGCCTTTAAGTCTGATACCAAGCTTTTAGGCATGTACAAAATCATCAAAGACTCTCGCTTTGTCTTCTACAACCCAAATGTAGACTATAGGATTTTAAACATGGTCTTTGCCCATGAGCTAGGCCATGACATCTACCACCAGACCTATGCCAAGGAAGGCATGGTAGAATACCAAATCTTTGACATAAATAATGAAATGGAGCTTGAGGCAAATATTTTTGCAGCCCACCTCCTCCTTGATGAGAAAAGCCTATTAGAAGATGTCAAAGAAGGCTACACCTACAACGAGCTAGCGAGCATGTATGATGTCAATGTCAACCTCATGATATTTAAACTCAATGAAATGCACAGGATGGGCATGCCCATCAGAAAGGGAAATCCAAGCCATGCCGACTTTTTCAGGTCAATTGATGGCAGAGATATCAAAAATATGGGGACCTACTAATGGCGAAAAGAATAGTAGATATAGTAAAGGACCTTATAAGGGATAAGAAAGACATAAAAATAGCAGTCGATATGACCGCAGGCACAGGCAAGGATAGCAAATTTATCCTGGATAATACCGATGTAGAAAGGCTTATAGCCTTTGATATCCAAGAAGAAGCTTGTAGAAAAACAAAAGATTTGGTGGGCCTTGACCCTAGATTTTCTTTTATCTTAGATAGCCACGCCCATATCGATAAGTATATAAAAGAGCCCGTAGACCTCATAATCTATAATCTAGGCTACTTGCCAGGGGCAGATAAGTCTATAAGTACCAAGGCAAGTACAACTATTGAGAGCCTAGAAAAGGCCCTTGGTCTTCTAAAAATTGGATCTAGAATAATAATTACAGTCTACCCAGGCCATCCGGCAGGCCAAGTCGAAAGCGCAAGCCTGAAGACCTACCTAGAGGGCCTAGATAATAAGGCCTACTCCTTCCTAGAAATTTCATACACCAACAGGCCCAAGAATCCTCCCTATATCTTGGTCATTGAAAGGGAGAAATAAAGCCCTTTTCCCAAGATTTGCTTGTAGGAAAATTATTTAAATCAAAAAATGATGCCACAGAATCTTAGTCTGCGGCATCATTTTTTAATTTATAGGCTCCTAGCCTCCATTTTTTCTATAAGAATCCTAACTTTTTCTAATAAGAGTTTTTGTCTTATTATTAAAACTTCAAATTCTTTTCTCCTAGCTTCTGGCATCTTTTTGGTCTTTACATATTCTTCTACCCTTGCTAAAAGCTTCATAGATTTTTTGTAGGCTTCTTTTAATTTTTCTAATTTTAATCTTAGGCTTTCTTTCTTATAAATATCTTCTCCTCTTTGAGGATATAAATCTTTGCCTTGTCCCTTACTTAAATCTTTTTCACCTCTTTTATTCTCTTTTTCTGGAGTCTTAGGATTGTTTTCTGGCTTTTTATTTTCCTTTTCTGGAGCCTTGCCTTCGTTTTCTGGCTTTTTATCTTTTTCTGGAGCTTTGCCTTCGTTTTCTGGCTTTTTCTCCTTTTCTGGAGTCTTACCTTCGTTTTCTGGTTTTTTATTTTCTTTTTCAGACTCTTGTTCTTGTTTTCTTTTTTCCTTCAATACTCCCAAGCCAAGTTTTTTCTCATTCAATTTCTTTTCAGATTCTTTTATTTCTTCAAGAATTTGTTTTAGGGAAATCTTCTTTTTATCAAGTTTGTCCTTTATTTCCTTGTAGTCTTTAGCCATTTCTGGAGCTACTCTTTTTTCTAAGCTATCCTTAAGTGTCTTAATATTTTCATTTAGCTTTTCAGACTCAGAATCAAGGTTTTTCTTCTTGTTCTCAATATTTGAAAGCTCATTTTCTGTTTCTTTAAGTGATTTATTTAAGCCTTCATTCTTAGCTTCTAATTGTTTTTTACTAGCTTCTTTATTTTGAATCTCTTTAAGAAGTTTTTCTTTTTCATTTATTTTTTCATCATGGCCTTTGATAGCAGCTTCTTTAGCCTTGATGTCAGCCTTTGTTTGCTTTATTGCTTCATAAGCCTTAGTTTCTTTTTCTTTAGATTCACTTACTTTTGTATCATTTTTAGATTTTGTATTTTTATGATCTGTAATTTTTGCAGTGATTTCTTTTATAGAATCTTCTTTTGTAGTCTTATCTTTTTTGATTTTTTCTAGTCTTTGGGCTTTTTCTTCATTTTCCTTTATTTTCTTTTCGAATGTTTCTTTTTGCTGTACAGCACCTCTGTATATATCATTTAGCCCAACAAGAGTTTTCTTCAAACTCGCATTTTCTTTTTCTTTTTTATCAATCTCTTCTATAACTTCTGGTTTTGTTTCAGCTCTTTGATCTTCAAGATCTCTTAATTGCCCACCAACCTTTTGAAGTTCTTTATCTTTTTTGTCAGTATCTTCATTTACTTTTTGTATATTAGCCTCAAAACCATCCTTACTTTGTCTGTAATAAGCGATTTGTTTATTAACTTGGTCAGCTTTGTTTTCTAGATTTTTTTGCTCTTTTCTAAGATTTTCTAGTTCTGCATTTGCATTTTTTAAATCTTCTTCAATCCTTTGGGCTTGGTCTTGATTCTTATCTTCTTCTGCCATTGCTTTTGCAGATTCAAGGTCTTGGACATTTCTAATCTTATCTTCTATTCTTGCTTTTAAGTTATCTAAGTCTGCTTTATATTTATCATATTCTTTTTGAGCATTTTCTATGTTTGATTCTTGAGTTTTGATATTTGCCTTAAGGTCTTTTATTTTATTTTCATTATTAGTAATCTCATTTTGAATTCTATTATATTCTTTTCCTAGTTCTTCAATTTTTTTCTCATTTTCTGGATTGTAAGAAGGATATTCTGCCCTAAGCTCGCTTATTCTAGCTTCATTTTCCTTTATTTTTTTATTAGCAGTTTCTATTAAATCACCAGTATCTTTTATAGTTTTATTAGATTTATCTAGTTCTATTTTATTTTCTGTATTATCTAGATTTTCTTTTTCTAAAGCTCTTATTTCTTTCTCTATTTCTTCTAAGGCTTTTTGCTCTTTAGCTAAGTCAGATTCAAGCTTTTTAATATCTTTTTCATACCTATCACTAAGTGACTTTTCCTTTTGGTATTTTGCTTGTAATTTTTTGTGGTCTTCTTCTTGTTGAACTAGTTTCTTGCCTAACTCTTCTTTAGCATTTTCTGCTGTTTTCTTAGATTCATTTGCTTCTTGGATTTCTTTTTCTACTTGGCTCTTGTCAGTAGAATTTATTTCAGAGATTTTTTTCTTATTATCTTCTATTTGCTTTTTAAGTTCTTCTTTTTTAAGCTCAGCTGCTTTTTTATTTTCTTCAAGGTCTTTTAGGGCCTTTTCCTTATTTTTCTTTTCTTCTTTTAGCTTATTTAGCTTATCTAGGTCAGCCTTGCTTTCTTTATCTAATTTGCTTTTTATATCATTTAATTGCTTTTCAAGCTTTGATATTTCTTCTGTTAATTGTGTCTTTTCTTTTGTTTTAACGTCTAATTCTTTTTGTTTTTCTTGGATTTCTTGTTCTAGTTTCTTGATTTCATCTTCTTTTTTTTCATTTTTGATGCCTGCTTTGCTATCGTCTATAGCAGCTAGGGCTCCGTTAAAGTGGCCTAAAAATACGCTTGTCGACAGGGCTGTGATTAGGGCTAGTTTTGCAAGATTTCTTCTTTTCATATGGGTCTCCTTTATAATGTATTATATATGCTTGATAGATTTATATTTTTTATTATAAAAAATCCCCTATTAAATTTATATTAAGAAAGACATTTTTTTGCAATAAAACTAAAAGCATCGAATGTGACTATTTAGCCATCTTCGATGCTTTATATCTTTTTAACAAATATTTTTTTTAATTTTATTTCTTATTTTTTTCTCCACTTTTTTTAAGACCTATATATATTCCTCCAGCCACTACTAAGACGCCTGCTACCTTTGCCATTCCTCTTATACCTGTTTTTACAGCATGGCCTGGGCTTGTTACTGTGGAAACTTGTCTTGTGACTGTATTTGTGTCAGGATTTTGTCTGACTGTTGTGGTTGATACTACAACCTTGGCATTTATGAGGTCTTCTAGCTCTTTTTTGACTAGGTCATAGTCATCCATAGTCTTGCCTGGTTGGTTAAGACTGTTGATTTTATCAGCTATTGCCTGTCTCTTATCAGCTGCTATTTTCATCTGCTTGTCTTTAAATTCTTGGGCTAGGGCCTTGATTGAATCCTCAAACTTGTCCCCATCTAGGTTTTCGATGGCCTTCTTTAGGTCATCTCTAGTTTTCTTGAGGTCTTCTGTGTTTGGATTTGTATCTTTTATGAGCTTTTTGGCTGCCTCTAGGGCCTTGTCATAAGCATCTCTGTGGATTTTCCTTGCCTTTTGATATTTAAAGGAGCCTTCCTTAAGCTTTTTATCTGCTTCTATCAGCTGGTTAAGTTCTGCTAGAATCTTATCCCTTTCTTCAAGAGGATTTTTATCTTCTGCCATCTTATTGATGAAGTTTGCTATAGCTGGGTCATTCATAACTTCTTTTAAACTTGCTAAAGCTTTTGCTTGCTTATCCTTATCATCTGGATGATCAATAGAATCCTTGGCTAATTTGAGGGCTTTTTCAAGTCTTTGTTTAGTCGCCTGGTTGATATCCTTATAGTCTTTGTTCTCTTTTATCATAGATAAAAGCTTGTAGAACTTATTGATTTGGTATCTTTCTAAGCTGATTTTGCCTGATAAAAAGTCCCTGGTATTTACTATTGAATCTAGGATTTCAGCAGCCTCTGCGCTGTCAAATTTAGCGCCCATCTTTAAAGCTTTTGCCCTTGCTATTAGCTTGTCATATTCTTCTGCTGCAGCCTTTTTGTTTGGGTCTGCATCTGCCTTTTTGGCATCTAGGTAGTAGTTTGTTTCTACAAATACTTCAGCTATATATAGCTCGTTATTTAGCTTTCTTTCAAGAGTTGATATCTTGCCTTCTATTTCTTTTCTTGAATCTTCAAGGCTCTTGCTTATCCTTGCAAGCTCAGCCTTTGAAGGCTTATCCTTGCCTAGTTCCTCCTTGGCTTGGCTTATCAATTTCTTGTAATTTTCGATGATTTCAGCCTTGCTTGAGTCAGCTTCGATGTCCTTATAGGCTTTTTGTGCCCTGAAGTTGTCATCATCTGCTACAAGTTCTTTTAGCCTATCTATGCTTGTATAGTCAAGCTTTTTGATGGCATCTTTTAATTTATTGTAGGCCTTGGTGATTTCATCGAGTGTTTTCTCTTCCCCAGCTGCCTTCCTGTCTAGGAGATATTCTGCATCTCTTAGGGCTTCATTGTAGGCTTCTTGGGACTGTTTTTCCGCATTTACAAATTTTTGGCTGGCCCTTAGGTCTTCCTTGCCATCTACAAGTTTTTTAAGCTCAGCGAGGGCTTGGTCAATACTTGTAAAGTTTGAGTCCTTCTTATCTATAGCTTCTTTTGCAGCTAAGATATCATCATAGGCTTTTTTTATTTCTTGGTCTGTGACAGATGCCTTAT
Organism: uncultured Anaerococcus sp.; assembly: GCF_963512375.1. Taxonomy (NCBI): domain Bacteria; kingdom Bacillati; phylum Bacillota; class Tissierellia; order Tissierellales; family Peptoniphilaceae; genus Anaerococcus; species uncultured Anaerococcus sp. Next base: position 11,115 of record NZ_CAUPMI010000015.1, on the reverse strand, counting down.
CTTTCTTTTCTTTTTCTAGAAGATCTTTAGCGCTTTCTAGGGCCTTATCAAAGGCTTTTTTGGACTCTTCGTCAGATGTTTGCTTATATGTGAGGCTTTCTTTAAACTTCTCTGCTTCTTTTATAGAATTTTCTAGGACAGTCGTTCTTGAATCTTCTGGCTTTGGACTTTTTTGAAGGATTTCATCTGTAGTTTTATTAAGGTCTTCTGCTAATGTTTTGGCTTCATCAAAAGTAACTTCTTTTTTCTCTTTTTTAGCTAATAAGTCCTTAGCCTTTTCTATTTCTTGGCCATATTTTTCTTTTAGCTTAGATTCTTCTTTAAAGACATCTTTTTCAAGCAATGAATCTATGCTAGGCTTAGCATCTACGTATTCCTTAAGCTTTGCAAGGGCCTTATCTAGGTCTGTAAGGTCAGATTCCTTGCTATCTTGATATTTAACTGTCTTTAAATTTAGACTTTTGCCATCTATATCAAGTCTTACCTTGGCTAGGGCCTTAGTGGCTTCTAGGACCTTGTTATAGTCTTCATTTGAATTTTCAAGCTTATCTTTTTCTTTGTCTATGGCTGCAAGTGCCTTAAAGGCCTTGTCATAGGCTTCTTTTAGGTCGTCTTTAGCCTTTTTGTAGGCTTCTTGGGCTTTAAAATCCTCATCTGTTGATAAAAGCTCTTTCATATCATCTAATACATCTTTAAAGTCTATTACAGCTGTATAGAAGCTATCCCTGTAGCCTTCTGGATTTATCCTTATATCAAGAGCTGCTAGGTCATCTTCTGTTGGCATAGGATATTCTTTATCATCTCCTAGCTTTTCCTTTACAGCTTTGAAATTTGCTTCTAGCTTGTCATTTAATTTGATTAGGTCCTGACCAGTGGCTTTTTCAAGATTTTCTTCCTTTAAAATCTCCATTGCCTTTGCTAAATCATCTCTAAATTCCACAAAAATACTAGGATCTTCTATATTTGTATCCTTGTTATTTTCGACTAGTCTTTCAGATATAATTATAGAACTTTTAAGATTTTTAAGATTATTTTCAGCATCATCTGAAAGTTTGTTTAGACTTTCAAATAAATTCTTTTCATGGACCTTTAAGACCTTTGCGGTAATATTTTTTGAATCTAGGTAGGATTTTGCCCCATCAATAGCTTCTTTATAGGCATTTTGTGCCTTTTCTGACGCAAGCTTATAAGGTATTGACCCTATCACTTGCTCGTAATCTTCTATATAGGACTTTATTACATCAACTTTTTCTTTAATTTCTAAATTTGTCTCTTCTGTCGCATAGGATTTTTCTATATATGTAGGATTATTAACCCCTATAATTAGTCCTAGACTTAAAAGACTTACTATTATTTTTTTGTTCATTTAACTCTCCTGCAAGCCTTTCCCTTATTCTAAAGTTAGGGCTCATGTGCTTCTTATTATTATATTATATTGTATAAATTTGTCAAAATACACATCTTTATGACTTTTTATATTTTTATATAATTTGCTAATATCTTTGAAAAAACACCTCGCCCTTAGTCTTGTTATAGAGGATAAAACCCCTTATCTTCTGCCCATCTTGGCTGGATTTTTTGGCTAGATCAACAAGCCTTTCATCTTTTTCCAAATCTTTAATCGGTGCACCTGGCCTATAGAGGATGTAGTCATCTTCTTTATCTAGACCTAGGGCGAAGTCTACATTGTAGTAGATATCATCATGAGCACCTTCCTTGCTTGTAATCTTGTAATCGAGAAGTTTTGCCTGGTAGCGGTATTCATCTAGCATACTTGTAAGGTCAATTTTGCCACGAAATTCTGACGAGTGGATTTCTTCTGCATGATAATAGATTTGAGCCCTTCCTGTTAGGCCGTAGTCTTTGCCATCTGCGGCAATTTTTCCAAAATAATCTCCCCTAAAATGACCATCATTTTCAAAAATCACCTTTGTTTGACCAGTGTCTTCGCCATAGGTCCTAATTAGGGTTTGAGAATTAAGCTTAGCTAGGATTATGGACTTTATTTCTTCAAAACTTGGTTTTTCTTCTCTTACTTCCACCTTTTCTGGCTGGGGTTTTTCAGAACATCCTGCAAGAGCTAAGAGGCAAAAGACCCAAATTATCCTTATCAGATTTTTACGCAAGCCCTAAATCCTCTTGTTTGGTAGTAGGAATCTGCCCCGTTATGGTAGGTAAAGGTCCTGTCGTATTTTTTGCTACAAAATAGGGCCCCTCCCAAGTTTCTTATCTCTTCTGGTGTCTGGATCCAGGAGCTTGTCTTTGTATCAATATCTTCTATGGCTTGGATGGCATAGTATTCATCTTCTTTTATAAGTCTTAGGCCCATTTTTTCAGCTTCTTCCTCAGCTGATGAAAGTGGTGGATCATTCTTTCTTTCTTCCCTGGCCTTTTTGTCATAGCAGAGGCTGCGTCGGCTTTCTGGACTTTCTTTTGACATATCCACATAGACAAGTCCCCTAAAGACTTCTAAATCTATTAAGTCAGGTTCTCCACCTGTTTCTTCCATCTTTAGGACTGCGTCGTAGAGCTTGTCATTGGTCGCTAGGGAACTTTGAACAAAGTCCCATTTTATATGTTTATGTCTGTGCATATTGGCCTTAAACCTGTCTTCTAATTTTTGTAAAAACTTCTTGTCAATTTTATCCATTAGGCTTCTCCTTACGATTTCTTAGATCTAAGTTCTGCTAGTTTGTGGGCTAATAAGGCCTTTGGTCTTAGAAAAATCATCCTAGGCCCTGCATATTTCATAACCTTTTTTATAAGCTTTCTATGTTCCTTATCATAACAATGAATCTTGCAAGTTGAGCAAAAGGGTTTATCATCCCCATGGGGACAGGCTTCTAGCCTTTTTTTGACATAGGATTTTAACTTATCCTTATCATAATTTTCACTAGGGTTGCCCTTGTAATAGATATCTATCATCTGCCAAACAATTGCAAGTCCCCTATCGCCTTTAGTCTTCATTTCCCATTTCAGCTAATTTTTTGATAGCTTCAAGGTCTGTAGGGTCTTCTATGCCCGCTTCTTTTAAAAGATCCATAATCTTATCAGAAGTTTCAGATAATTGGTTTGAAAGATTTTCTAATTCAACTAGAGAATCTGCCTCGGTCTTCTCTGCTTTTTTTGGTTCATCGACATAGTAAACCTTTCCTGTCTTTGGGTCAAAGCCTACTGTTCCTGATGTATTATCAGCTATATCTATATCGTTTCTATCTTTATTGTCATTTTTTGCTTCTAACATAATTACTCCTTATTTTTTATCTACCTATATTTTATCATTTTTACTTGGGAAATAAAAGCTTATTTGCTTTTATATTGCTTATGGGCTATTTTCATAAAAAAATCAGGAGGTTTTTTCTCCTGATTTTTGGGTTTTGCTTAAAGTTTTGTTTCTGACTCAATGCTTGGGGCTTTTCGAGCTTCGCTCGACCGCTCCGCGGGGGTCCTCTGCGCGCCGCTTTCTCTCTCGCTTCGCTGCGAGGTGGTCTGCACGGGCCCTCTACGGGCCACGTAAATATGCCTTGATTTGGCATATTTACGCCGAATGATAGTGCGGGAGCACGGAGAGCTTCGTAGAAGCGACATTCGGGCAGGCGTGTTTCGAGCTAAAGCTCGACCATTCCATGGAGGCCGCTCCACGAGCCGCGGGGGCTTGTTTCGAGCTTCGCTCGACCGCTCCGCGGGGGTCCTCCATGAGGCGGACGGCCTTGTCTAATACATAGGCATCTGTGGTGCTGGCATTGCTGGCTCTTCTTTTGGGATGTCTGCTACTGCGGCTTCTGTTGTGAGTATCATTCCTGCTACGCTTACTGCGTTTTGTAGGGCTGATCTGGTTACTTTTGTTGGTTCTACTATGCCTGCTTCGAACATGTTTACGAATTCGTTGTTGTAAGCGTCGTAGCCTTCTTCTTTGCCGCTGTTTTTAACTTTTTCTACTATTACTGATCCGTCTAGGCCTGCGTTTGCTACTATTTGTCTTAGTGGGGCTTCTAGGGCTCTTTCTATGATTAGGGCTCCTGTTTTTTCATCTCCTATTAGGCTTTCTCTTAAGGCTTCTACCTTATCGATTGCTCCTACTAGGACTACTCCACCGCCTGCTACGATTCCTTCTTCTACTGCTGCTCTTGTTGCTGATAGGGCATCTTCGATTCTGTATTTCTTTTCTTGCATTTCTGTTTCTGTAGCTGCTCCAACATTGATTACTGCTACTCCGCCTGCAAGTTTGGCTAGTCTTTCGGCTAGTTTTTCTTTTTCGTATTGGCTTTCTTCGCTTGCTTGTTGAGTTTTGATTACTTCTACTCTTTCAGCTAGTTTTTCTTTTTCGCCCTTGCCTTCTACTATGGTTGTGTTGTCTTTGTCTACTTTTACTTTCTTAGCTGAGCCTAGCATGTCGATTGTGGCTTCTTTTAGGTCCATTCCTAGCTCTTCGCTTATTACTGTTGATCCTGTTAGGATTGCTAGATCTTCTAGCATGGCTTTTCTTCTGTCACCATAGCCTGGAGCTTTGACTGCTACTACATTGAAGGTTCCTCTTAGTTTGTTTAGGATTAATGTTGTGAGGGCTTCGCCGTCTACATCATCTGCGATGATTAGTAGTGGTCTTGATTCTTGGACGATTTGTTCAAGGAGTGGTAGGACTTCTTGGATGTTTGAGATTTTCTTATCTGTTAGAAGGATGTATGGGTCATCTAGCTCTGCTATCATCTTTTCATTGTCTGTGGCCATGTATGGTGATAGGTAGCCCTTGTCAAATTGCATTCCTTCTACTACATCCAGGTAGGTGTCTGTTGTTTTTGACTCTTCTACTGTGATTACTCCATCGTTGCCTACTTTTTCCATGGCATCTGCTATTAGCTTACCGATGTTTTCATCTTGTGATGAGATTGTGCCGACATTTTCTATAGCTTGTTTATCTTCTACTTCTTTTGAGTTTTCTTTGATGTAGTCTACTACTATGTCGGTTGCTTTTTTAAGACCCTTATTTAAAACTACTGGATTTGCTCCTGCTGCTAGGTTTTTAAGGCCCTCTTTGATGATTGCATGGGCAAGTACTGTGGCTGTGGTTGTACCATCACCTGCTACATCGTTTGTCTTGGTTGCTACTTCTTTTACAAGTTGAGCTCCCATGTTTTCAAATCTATCTTCTAATTCTATATCATTTGCTATTGTTACACCGTCGTTTGTGATTGTTGGTGCACCATAAGCCTTGTCTAATACTACGTTTCTTCCCTTTGGTCCAAGAGTTACTCTTACTGCATTTGCAAGTTTATCAATACCTCTTTCAAGACCATCTCTTGCGTCTTTTCCAAATTTAATATCTTTTGCCATTTATATCTCTCCTTCTTAAGCTTCTACTACTGCTAAAATGTCATTATATTTGACAACTATATATTCGCTATCTTCTAGCTTTACATCTGTTCCTGCGTATTGAGAATAAATAACCTTATCCCCTACCTTTAGAGAAGCTTTTTTCTTTTCGTCATTTTCTATATCTGCGCTTATAGCTACTACTTCAGCGTATTGTGGTTTTTCTTGAGCACTTTCTGGAAGCACTATGCCGCTTGCTGTTGTTTTTTCAGCTTCAGCTTTTTTTATAACAATTCTATCTCCAATTGGTTTTAAATTCATTGTATGATCCTTTCTTTATATATGAAATGATAGGCGTTAGCACTCATGAACTTCGACTGCTAACTCATAATAATAGTATACTAAGAAGATAATTTTTTGCAAGTTTTATCAAAAAAAGACCTAGGCGACATAAGCCCAGATCTATAGACTAAAACTTTTGTTATTATGGTGGGATATTTTCATTAGGCAAGGCCCTATTCCAAGTATAGAAAGTTAGAGCAAACAATATCTCTGTATATACAGCGAAAAAATCACCTACTTTATTATGAAAAATTATCCGTTACTCTAAAACATAATTAATAGTACGATTAAGATTTTAAGCGATACTCAACTTCTTAATCCAAATAATCAATATTCTAAAATTAATTATTTAAATATGGCACGCTTTGTGTCAAGTAAAGTTTTTTGTAGAGTCCGTTTCTTTTAATTAGCTCATCATGATTTCCAATTTCTTCTACTTTTCCATCCTTCATAACTATTATTTTGTCTACAAAGCGAGTCATTGCTAATTTATGGCTAATTATTATTGCAGTTTTACTAATAGATAATTCTAAAAAATTATTGAATAATTTTTCTTCTTCTATAGAATCAATAGCCGAAGTAGGTTCATCAAAGATTATCAGATTCGAGTCCTTGAAACTTGCTCGTGCAATGGCAAGCTTTTGCCATTGACCTCCTGAAAGTTCTACTCCATTGAATTGTCTAGATAACATTGTAGCAAGTCCATCTGGAAATATATTTTTATTCAGGCTTAAATTAGAAAACTCAAGATGAGTAACAAGGTCATCTAAGCATGTCTTTTTGTTATAATCACTTATTCTTATATTTTCTTCTAAATTAATTTTATATCTTGAAAAGTCTTGAAAGACTATTGAAATATTGGATGCTATGTCGAAATTACAATCTTTAATATCTATATTATCGTATATGATTCTACCCCTTGTCGGCTGGTATAGTCCTGATATGATTTTCGCAAGAGTTGACTTTCCTGATCCATTTTCTCCTACAATCGCAACTGTTTCTCCTGCCTTTATTTTAAAATTAATATACGTAAGGGAATTTTTATTACTTTCTGGATATGCAAATGACACATTTTCTAATTCAATTGCAGGAGCTTTCTTGAATATTAGCTGTCTATTAATTATGATTTCCTTTTCCATAAAGTCTATAAAGTTTTCTACGAAGGCAATTTGCTTTATAGCAGAACCTATCACATAGAATATAAATTCCTCAGCCATCATTATAAGCATATTTATAGATGCTATGATAGCTCCAAAGTTGCCTATTGTTATTAGCCCCTTAATTAAATAATCTACCAGTAACATGAGACTTAAGATATTTGATAATATTAAGGGAAGCTTAAAAATAGTCTCAATTCTTGCAGATTTTTTTTGCGTATAATAAATATTTTTATTCAAAGCCAAAAGGCTCGCTCTATATTTTTGCATAAAGAAAGTAAACGCTCCAAGCATTCTAGTTTCTCTGACTCTTATATTACCAATCATACAATCCTTGTAATGATTACTTTCTCTCCTGAGAGGACTTATATTATCCTCTAAGCTTTGGTAAAGTTTTTTCTTAAACATTTGTGATAAAACTGGACCTATGAAAAATACAAATAATACTGCTATAAGGGTCGGATTAATATTATAAAAATATATGGTCAAGCTAATAAAGTAAGGAAAGTATGTAAATATCCCCAGAACAATACCTGTAACCAAAGAAACTATACTAGACAATCCTTGTGAAGCCTTCTCCATGCTTAAAAGATTGTCTCTAGATTCAAAAAAAATCGAATCTAAGTTTGAACATTTCTGATTGAAGTTCTTTTCTATATGACCATTAACTCTTTCTTCGAAATCACTTGATAAGCTTGTGTTAATGCTATTTACTATGGGATTTGCCACAATAGCTAACATTAGTCCAAAGAAACTTCTAATAACATATATGTATTTAATATTTCCATCTATATATAATTCTATATTATTCAAAAACTCATCTAGCTTTATAGTATTAAAGGCTAGTATAAAAGCCAATAGCAAATTAACACAACAAATTATTAAAAAATAAAAAGGACAGGCTTTTATTACAAATTTAAACGACAATAGGATACTTCTAATTTTTTTCTTATTTTTCATCTTTATACCATTGTTTCTGTTTATTAAACATCGTTTGATAAAGTCCATCCTTACCAAGCAAAGATTTAAAATCTCCTTCTTCGACTAGCTTTCCTCCGTCAAGTACAAATATTTTATCTGAAAATACAGTGGAAGCTAGGCGATGGCTAATAAGTATTGTGAGTTTATCTTTATTTTCCTTATTAAAAATCTCATAAAGAGCCTTCTCACTGAAAGGGTCTAAAGCCGAGCTTGGCTCATCAAGAATTCTTATAGGCCTGTTATTAATAAGTGACCTCGCAATGGCGAGTTTTTGCCACTGTCCTCCAGAAATATCTACTCCATCTTGTTCAAGTTTTCCTAGTGGGGTATCTATACCACTACTTAGTCTCGATATTAAATCTGATAATTCAAGTTTTTCGATAATTTCTAATAATCTTTGCTCATTCGACCTTTCATTAATATTTTCTATATTTCCAACTTCTATATTTTCTCTAAGACTAATATCATATCTTGAATAATCTTGGTATACTACTGAAAACATAGATTTTATCTCATCTGCCTTATAATTTTTTATAGAGACCCCATTTATTAGAATCTCTCCAACATAATCATCATACATTCCTGTTAGTAGCTTTATAATAGTGCTCTTTCCACTGCCATTTTTCCCAACAAAGGCATAACTCTTTGATCCTTCCATTCTTAAACTTAAATTTCTAATTATATAGTCTTTTGTATTAGGATATTTAAAGGAAACATTTTTAAATTCTATGTTTTTTATCTTAACATTATTACTGCTAGGTAACGAAATATATGAAAAGTCTTTTTCTAAATCAAATAGCTTAGACAGATCGTTTATATAACTAACTGAATTGGATAAACTTTCTACATATTCGGGTAACTGCCAAGATAAATCAGGAATCATCGATATGATACTATTTACGACAGAAATAAATAAACCTAATCCTATCTTACCATCTTTTAAAGTATTTAATAATATAAGTATTACAGAAGTTATCAAAAAAGAAGTTAGTAGTCCAGTAACTTCCGAACCTATTAACCATTTTATGTGCGCCTTTAACTTTATTTTCCTCGATAAATTATAATTCTTGTACCATTGATTATTAATATAAGTTGAAAACTTAAAAATATTTCTTTCATTAGCAAAAAATCGACCTCTCAAAAGTTTTGTGAAATATGTAACTCGCCTTTGATAAATTTCCTTTTCAATATTAGCTTTATAGTTAATTTTTCCAGCTTTATCAGCCAATATAAAGGTAGGAAATGATAATAGTCCAATAATTATTGTAGCCATAGGTATTTTAACAAATAAAATTACCATAATGCCAATAATTTTAATAAACAAACTAATTGCTTTGAGTAAATCTATATATGCTTTTGATAAATTAAGCTCTGGTTCATGGCTTACTCTTGAAAGTAAATCTAGAGAATCTCCATCTTCAAAATATTTATACTTTAGCGAAGCTATAATTTCGATTAAATCAACTCCTAGATTTTCACTAATTCTATTTTTAAATCTAATATCCAAATTATCAATGAAAATAGAATACATACTAGAATAAAGTAAGCAAAAAATTATCAATATCAAGGAAAAATAGAAAGAACTATAAGAACTATTACCATAGTATATACTACTTACACTATCAATAAAAGAAGAAATAGCCATTAAAGAAACAAGGGGAACTATTCCATTAATAAAGCTAAAAATGGCTAGAAATAAAGACTCATAATATGCGTAATTAAAGCAAATTCTTGGAATATCTAAAACATTTAATTTATTTTTGTTAAAAAAAACATACTCTCTCATACTTTTTCCTTTTATCAAAAGTAAATATAATTACTAAAAATTTTATTGAATCTTTTTTCAGATACCTCATAAATTCTCATAAGAGTTTTTATTGTATACTCATAATATCTTTTTCTTTCACAATCATTAATATTTTGAATCATTTTTTCATTCCCCAAATAATACTGTGCTATACATTTAGAGCATAAATTCCTCGCCCAACAGTTATTACATACAGGATTATTCTTACTATTGACATTATTAATCTTTTTAAAATCAATATCTTCTTTTATAAGACTGATACAATGATGCCTTTTAGAATCAGTATCAAATGTTTCAGAATATCCTTCAATTACATCATTACAAAACCACTCTGAAGATCTATTATATATTATTGCTTCTAATACATCTCTTGTGTATGAAATAATATCTTTATTCTTTGAATTATTAATTATTCTATCAAATGAGTGTTCTATATCTAATTTTACATTTTCATTATCATGAATCTTATTTAGTTTTAGATTAGGATCTTCCGTAATGACATCAGATATATGATATGCTATACCTAGTTTATCAAAAAATTCAATTAACAAGTTTTTATCAAAAAAATCTTCATGATATTTTGTGTATGTGCAATTCAAAGTGAGATTATTTTTTAAGCCAACCTTACATAATAGCTTTATTGTTTCATAAATTTTGTCATATTTTAAGTTCTTTCTAAGTTTATCATTTATAATTTCGGGTCCATCTATACTCAATATAATATTAAAATTGAATTTATCCAAAAAATCAATAATTTCATCATCAATCAACGTAGCGTTTGAAGTTATAGATAAGCTAGAAACAGAAAGTTCATCTCTAAGATTCTCTGTTAAATATTTCATAATTTTAAAATTAAGTATTGGTTCTCCTCCAAAAAAATTAACATTTGCTATTTTATCATAATTAAGAGTTAAATAATCTAATATTCTATCCGCTGATGTTTTATCCATTAAGGGACTAGTATGACCAAAATACTCTCTATTTTGATAACAATATAGGCATTCACCATTGCATTGTGTAGTTATAATTAAATCTAATTTTTCTAATCTTCTTGGTACTGCTCTTACAAACTTATTGTCTCTTCTTATTTCATTTGTATCATCTATTTTATTTTTATATAACTCAAATGTTGAACCATCGAAAATATAAACATTATCATTAACTTTTGTTTTATAAATCAATATTATATCCTCTTACAATATTAATATACTAAGCTTAGTAGGTATCTAAATACCTACTAAGCAAGTATTTCTACTTATTAGTTGAACCAGTTTTGTGAACTCCACAGTTAGAAGGAGTAGCTCCCTTATTGCTTTTGTTCATTCTAACAACTTTTATTCTCATAATAACCTCCTATATAATATTAAGAATATTCTCAATATTAGAATACAATATCCTAAATTATATTTCAAAGGCACATGTGCCTTTGACAAGTTTCATAAGATTTTATACTATTAAAACTAAAAGACCAGCTATCAAATGTCAAGAAAAAATCAAAAAATAATTAATCTTGTAATT
>NZ_CAUPMI010000014.1:0-59652 GCF_963512375.1 uncultured Anaerococcus sp. | reverse complement strand
ACAAAATGCTTATAAAACTGCTTAAAATGCAGGATTTCTAAATTTACATCTTTTGTATCAACGCTATAGTCTCCACATGCATGGTCTGTGGGAACATGTCTACTGCCTTGATTTTTTCTAGTTTGTAGCCTTCATTTTCGAATCTTTTTATATCTCTAGCTAGGGTTTGGGGGTTGCAGGAGATGTAGATTATTTCTTTGGTGGTGGTTTTGCCTATGGATTTGATTAAGGCTTTGTCTAGGCCTGCTCTTGGTGGGTCTACTATTATTGTGTCTATTTTTTCATTTTTTATGAATTTTTCGTCTATATATTTGGCGTTTTTGGCGAGGAATTTGAAGTTATCTAGATCGTTTATTTCTGCATTTATTTTGGCATCTTTTATTGCATTTTTGTTTATTTCTACTCCTACCAGATTATCTCCATTTATTGCTATGGATGATGTGGCTGATCCGCAGTATAGGTCTAGGACTCTTTTGTTTTCTCCTAGGAAGTCTCTTGCTGTCTGATAGAGATTTTGTATCTGATAATCATTTACTTGGTAGAAGTCATTTAGGCTTATCCTAAACTTCTTGTCAAATATTTGATATTCTAGATAGTCTTTGCCTGATATATTGCCTTGTCCTATTATGTTTATGCTATATTTACTGCTTGCATATTTTTCTCTTATGTAAGCTAGGGCCTTGTTATTTTCTTCTACTTCTAGATTTAGCATTATTTCTTTGCTATTTGTTCTGATTGTTATTTCTTTTATGAAGGAAGAATATTTGTTATTTATATCTTTTGTTATTTCTTCGATTGATGGGAGATTTTCTGAGATTATTTTTCTTGCTAGAAGACAATCTTTTATTTCTACTAGGTCATTTGTCCCTATTTTATTGTAGGCTAGTTTTCCTTCTTTTGTTACTTGGAGTCTAATTTTATTTCTATAGTGAAGATTTTCAGATTCTATTATTTCTATGTCCTCTAGTTCTATATTTGCTGTTTTTTTGAGGGCTGATTGGATTAGGTTTTTCTTTAATTGTATTTGAGCATTATAAGTGATATCCATAATAGTACAAGCTCCACATTCATAAAAATATGGACATGGAGCTTGTCTTTGTACTGGGCTTTCTTTGATTGTTTTTATTTTTTTGGCTTCGTAGAAATTTTTATTTTCATTTATTATTTCTATTTCGCATATCTCACCGAATGTAGCCTTTTCGATGAAGGCAATCTTATCGGGTGTCTTTCCGACTCCTCGCCCGTCTTGTAGGATATCAGTTATTTTGATATCTGTGTATTTCATTATATTACTTTTGTTTCTCCGCTGTAGATTACTCCGCCTATTGGATCTACTGTAATTATTTGACCATCTTCCATTAGGCTTTGAGCATTTGCTGCACCTACTACTGCTGGGATTCCAAAGTGTACCGCAGCTACTGCTGTATGGCTTGTTAGTCCGCCTGTTTCTGTGACTACTGCTGATGCTTTTTCGATGAATTCTGTGATATCTGAATCTGTGAATTTGGCTACTATGATGTCGCCATCTTCAAATTTGTGTTCTAGTTCTTTTCTTGTTGAACCAATTACTACTTTTCCTGATACAGATTTAGCACCTATTCCTGTTCCTGATGTGATGATATCACCTATTACGTGAACTTTTATTAGGTTTGATGATCCGCTTACACCTAGTGGTACCCCTGCTGTTACCACTGTTAGGTCACCTTCTTCTAGGTAGCCTTCTGATAGGCCGCCTACTATTGCTCTTTCGATTAATTCATCTGTTTCGTGAGCTTCTTGGATTACTAGTGGGTATACGCCCCATACTACTGATAGTTGTCTTGCAACTCTGTCTGTTGTTGTTGCTGCAATTATATTTGTTCTTGGTCTAAATTTAGAAATTATTCTTGATGTATTACCGCTTGATGTACATGAGATTATTGCTCTTGCATCTAATTCTCTTGCTATTTGACATGTTGATCTAGCTATTGAGTTGGTTGTGTTTCTTCTAGATTCTACCTTGGTGTTGTATACTTTTTCGATGAAGTCATCTGATAATTCTGTTGTGATACAGATATCTCTCATTGTTTTTACTGCATTTACTGGATATTTTCCGCCTGCTGTTTCACCTGATAGCATTACACAGTCTGTTCCGTCTATGATGGCGTTTGCTACGTCTGTTGTTTCTGCTCTGGTTGGTCTTGGATTCCTTATCATTGAATCTAGCATTTGTGTTGCTGTGATTACTGGTTTTGCAGCTGCATTACATCTTCTGATGATGTCTTTTTGTACCATTGGGATTAGCTCAGTTTTGATTTCTATACCTAAGTCTCCCCTTGCTACCATGATTCCGTCAGATGCTTCAATTATTTCTTCGATATTGTCTACACCTTCTTGAGATTCTATCTTAGAGATGATTTTGATGTTTTCTCCACCGTGGTCTTCTAGGACTTTTCTTATATCATATACGTCTTCTTTTTTACGTACGAATGATGCTGCGATTAGGTCGATTCCATTTTCTATACCAAATTTGATATCGTCAACATCTTTTGGTGTTAGTGATGGAAGATTTGTCTTTGAACCTGGTAGGTTAACTCCCTTGTGGTTTGATAGAACACCGTTGTTTTGAACTCTACATACAACATCTGTGCCATCTTTTATTTCGATTACTTCAAGTTGTACTAGACCATCGTCTATGTAGATTTCACTACCAACTTTAACATCTTGTGGTAGACCCTTGTGAGATACTGATACTATATTTTGGTTACCCATTACATCTCTTGTTGTTAGGGTAAAGATGTCATCTGGTTTTAGGAAGATTTCTTTTACGTCGTAGTTTCCAGTTCTTATTTCTGGTCCCTTTGTATCTAGCATGATTGCTATTGGTGCATTTAGTTTTCTTCTTAATCTCTTGATTGTCTTAATTTTTTCTAAATGTTCTTCATGGCTTCCATGAGAGAAGTTTAGTCTTGCGACGTTCATTCCATTTTTGATTAACTCTTCAAGAACCTCTGGTTTTTCACTTGCTGGTCCTATTGTACAAACTATTTTGGTTTTCTTTAAAATTTCTGCTTGCATTTTTACTCCTATCTTGACAAGCTATTTGCTAAGTCGTAAAGATCTTCTGGGAATGTTGACTTAACAGATGTTGCCTCGTCTATACTTACTTCTATTAATTTTCCATTTCTATAACCTATGGCTAGATTTGTTTGCTCTTCTGATAATAATTCTACGGCACGTGCTCCCATTGCTGATCCAAGTAATCTATCAACTGCTGATGGTGAACCACCTCTTTGGACGTGACCTAGAACGGTTACCTTTGTTTCTATGCCTGTTTTTTCTTCAAGCTCATTGGCTAGGGCATATGGATCGCCTACACCTTCTGCTAGGGTAATTAGGTGGTGAAGCTTTCCTCTTTTTCTACCATGTTCCATCTTGGCAATTATTTCATTGATTGAAAATTCATGTTCTGGAACAATTATTGATTCAGCTCCTCCAGCTAGACCTGAAAATAGGGCTAGGTCTCCGCAATGGCGGCCCATTACTTCTATTACTACGGCTCTACCGTGTGAGCTTGATGTATCTCTAAGCTTACCTATGGCATCAGATACAGTTTCTATAGCTGTAAAAAATCCTATGGTGTAATCAGTATAGCCCATGTCGTTATCGATAGTTCCTGGGATTCCTACTGTCTTTATTCCAAGATCTGATAGGGCTTTTGCTCCCTTAAAGGATCCGTCACCACCTATTACTATTAGGCCTTCAATACCATAGTCTGCTAGGATTTGAGCCCCTCTTTTTTGGCCTTCTGGTGTAGTAAATTCAAGGCTTCTTGCTGTTCCAAGAATGGTACCACCCTTGTGGATGATGTCAGCTACTGATGAGATATTCATTTCATAAATATCGCCTTTCATAAGACCATCATAGCCATTTCTTACACCCTTTATCCTCATGGATTTATTTAATGCGGTTCTTACAGCACCTCTTATGGCAGAGTTCATGCCTGGCGCGTCGCCACCGCTTGTAAGTATACCTATTGTCTTCATTATAACTCCTTATTTGACCTTAACATTTTCTTTTCCTAGCCTATCTTCCAATATTTTTATATTTGCATCATTGATTTCAAAATGTAATTTAGAATCAAGGCTTACTAACTTCTTCTTATCTTCAAAATATATTTTTACAGGATTGTTTCCCTTGTGGCCTAAAATTAGACCTTTAATTTCATTATACTCTATAAAATTCATTTTTAAGTATAAAGTTGACAAATTTGTTTTTTTTATATCAATAAATTCACTCGCTAATAATTTTACATCACTTTCATCAGTTTGCAATTTACCTTTAACTATTAGTACATTATCATCTTCGATGAGATTCCTATACTGCTTATAAGTTGATGGAAATATAACCATTTCAATATTTCCATACATATCCTCTAAGGAAGCAAAGGCCATAAGATCTCTTTTTTTGGTTGTCAGTTCCTTTTTATTATTTAGGATACCTGCCATTGTAACATATTTTCCATCAAGCCTTGCCATTTGTCTATCATCTAGATTTTCCCTGTAGTCAGTGGTAAAATTCACTATATTTTCGAGGGCTTCAGCGTTTTCACTTAGAGGATGTTCTGATATATAAAAACCCAAGACTTCCTTTTCCAATTTAAGTTTTATATTTTTAGGATATTCTGCAATATTTGGCATGTCTATATCCCTAGTATCAACATCTCCTGCCATATCTAAGAGATTAATTTGGCCTGTCACATTTATTTTATTATTGTCATGGACTGTAGCTATGGCTTTTTCAAAAATCGCCATAAGCGATGACCTGGTATAGCCTAGGCTATCAAAGGCACCAGCCTTTATTAAAGACTCAATTCCTTTTTTGTTAAGGGCCCTTGAGTCTACATCTTCAACTCTTTCTAGGAAATTTTTGAAGTTTATAAATTCTCCACCAGTCTCCCTTGCCTTAATAATCGCAGCTATGAGGTTGGCTCCAAGATTTTTAATACCTGATAGGCCAAAAATTATCTTTTTATCTGCTACTTCAAATGGTCCGTAGGATTTATTTATATCTGGAGCAAGGACTTCAATACCTAGCCTTTTAGTTTCTGAAACATATAAATATAGCTTTGATGATTGGTCCATTACTGAAGAAATAAGATTGGCCATGTATTCTTCAGGATAATAGTGCTTAAGATAGGCTGTTTGAACAGCTACAAGAGAGTAGGCTGCTGAGTGAGACTTGTTAAAGGCATATTTAGCAAAAGATATCATTTCATCATAAATTGTATTGGCTGCCTTTTTGTCAACCCCATTTCTAATAGCTCCTGGTATTAGGATTTGCCCATCTTCATCGAGTTTGCCGTTTATAAAAATATCCCTATTTTCTTCCATGACGCTCATCTTCTTTTTGGACATGGCTCGTCTGAGGTTATCAGCTTCTCCAAGAGAATAGCCTGCCAGCTGTTGAACTATCTGCATTACTTGCTCTTGGTAGACGATTATTCCATAGGTTACCCCTAGGATTGGCCTTAATTTTTCATCAAGAAATCTTACATCTTCCGGGTTATTTTTGTTATGGATATATTTAGGAATCTCATCCATTGGCCCTGGCCTAAAGAGGGAGTTTGCAGCTATTAAATCATCAAATACTGTTGGCTTGAGGTTTTTAAGGAAGGCCCTCATTCCTGCTGATTCAAACTGAAATAGGCCAATGGTTTGGGCCTTGTTAAATTGTTTGATGACATTTTTATCATTTACGTCGATATTTTCTATATCGATATCAATGCCATAGTTTTTCTTGATATCCTTTATAGTATCCTTGATAACCGTGAGGTTTCTTAAGCCAAGAAAGTCCATCTTTAAAAGGCCAAGCTCCTCTATCTCTGTCATATCAAACTGGGTCACAACTAGGTCATTTGATAAGGCTAGGGGAATTATTTCTGTGAGTGGATCTTTAGAAATAACAACTCCTGCCGCATGGATTGATGTATGGCGAGGAAGGCCTTCTAATTTCCTAGCTGTATCAATTAGCCTCTTGCTTTCTGAATCCTTGTGGTAGGATGCCCTAAAGCTATCAGATTCTGCCAGAGCCTTATCTATGGTCATGCCAATTGTAGCTGGAATTTGTTTAGCTATAGTATCTACCTTGCCATATGCTATATCCAATACTCTACCCACATCTCTTATTGCATTTCTTGCCTGCATCCTTCCAAAGGTTATGATTTGTGAAACATGATCTCTGCCATAGAGGTCATTTACATATTCAACTACCTCATCCCTAAGAACATAGTCAAAGTCTATATCTATATCAGGCATAGATACCCTTTCTGGATTTAGGAATCTTTCAAAGATTAGATTATATTTAATCGGGTCAATTTGTGTAATATCAAGGGCGTAGGATACGATAGATCCTGCTGCAGACCCCCTACCAGGGCCCACTGCTATGTCATTATTTCTAGCGTAATTTACAAAATCCCAAACAATTAGAAAATAATCCACATAACCCATTGAATTTATAACTTCAATTTCTTTTTTAACTCTCTCTATGATTTCACTTGTAGGATTTTTATATTTTTTGCTTATACCTTGGTTTACCAAAAGTTTTAGATAGTCAAGATTGCTAAGGCCATCAGGAAGTTTGGTGTAATAAGGAAGATGAGGCTCGTGGAATTTTATTTCAAGCTTACACCTATCGGCAATCTTTGTAGTATTTTCTACAGCTCTTTCATAGTCTTTAAAAATTTCTGCCATGGTTGCTGGGTCTTTTAGGTAAAACTCCCTATTAGGCATCCTCATCCTATCTTCATCTTTAACCAAGGCGCCTGTTTGGATACATAAAAGGACATCTTGAAGGTAGGAATCCTCCCTTTCTATATAGTGGACATCATTGGTTGCTACCATTTCTATGCCTAGTTTCCTATGAAGATAAGCAACTCCTTTATTGACCTGTCTTTGTTCAGGGATGCCGTGGTCTTGAATTTCTAGGAAGTAATTACCCTTTCCAAAAGCATCTTCATATTTTTTTGCAGTGCTTAGAGCTGCTTCCATATCATTTTCTAGAATTCTTTGATTAACTTCCCCATTTAGACAGGCTGAAAGTGCTATAAGACCTTCTGTGTGGTCCTTTATAAAATCAAAGCTTACCCTAGGCTTGTAATAAAAACCATTTACATAGGCTTCTGATACAATTTTGACCAAATTCTTATAACCAGTCTCATTTTCTGCCAAAAGTATAAGATGGTAATAACGTTTATTAGTAGGGTCTTTTATCTTGTGGTCTTTTTCTGATACATAAACCTCACAACCTATGATTGGCTTTATTCCCTTTTTTGTGGCTTGTTTATAAAATTCTATAACCCCATACATAGAACCATGGTCAGTTATGGCAACCGAATCCATCCCTAGGTCAATGCACTTATCAAGAAGTTTATCTATCCTTGAGTAGCCATCTAGGAGGGAATATTCAGTATGTAGGTGGAGGTGGGTAAATTTTGTAGTCATAATTTCCTTTCAAAAAAAGATTTGTAAGTATTTACAAATCCTTTGCTATTTTGATAAATTTTTGAAGTCTATAGTTGACCTTGGCCTTGGATAGGGGCGGATTTATCATCTCCCCAAGCTCTTCTAATGATAGGTATGGGTTGTCTAGTCTTAGATTGGCAAGCTTTTTGCTAAGGTCATCTAAGTCTTCAAAGACTCCTGCATCCTTTACTTTGTTTATGGCTGTAAGCTGGTTAGCCGCAGCCTTTACAGTCCTATCGATATTTGCATTATCAAAATTATTTACTCTGTTAATATCATTTCTTAGCGACTTGATGGCCCTTACATTTTCAAGCTCAAATAAGGATTTTGTAGCACCAATTATGGCAAGAAAATCAGAAATCTTGTCAGAATCCTTTAGATAGACTATATAGTAGTCATTTCTTGTTGATAATTTTGAATTGAGACTAAAGGTATCCATGGATTCCTTTAAGAGCCTTGCTTCATTTTCATCCTTTGAGACTATCTCAAGATTATAGCCTCTTTGTGGGTCATTGACAGAGCCTCTAAAGATAAAGGCAATCTTTAAAAAACTCTTTATTTCATCAAGCCTTACATCTTCTATATCCTGAAAATTTTCTATAAAGCCTTCAGCCATTAGGCCCACTAATTTATCAGAAACATCGCTATCTTCAACAATTATTACATAGTCCCTCTTATTTTTCTTGTCAGGGTTGTCTTGGATTTCAAAAGTTGGCGAATATCCATAAAGGTCAGCTACCAGCTTATAAATATATCTAGCCTCTCCATTTGAATCTGTCTTGAAAATCACATTTAGCTTTCCTTCAGAAATCCTAATTGAACCTATAAAATGTATAAGACTTATAAGCTCACCCTTTAGGTCAAGAGCTTCTTTTTTGAGGACCTCTTTCTTGCATCTTTGGGAAAAACTCATCTTATTCTAATATCTTATCCTTGATTGCTTGGATAGTCTTGCTATCTACCTTTGCATAGGCTAAGTAGTCCTCAAAGGTACCGTATTTTCTAACTACATAGTCGTAAGCTTCTTTCATGTAATATGGGTCTGTAATCCTAAATACTGAGTATGGTTCGTCTTCTCCATATCTTTCGATATAGCCAAGATGAGCTGATGATACTTCATAATCAGCTATGATATCTCCCCTGTAGGCATTGGCAAGGCCTAGGATAATCATCGAAATAATTCCTGTCCTATCCTTTCCCTCCTGGCAATGATATAGAACTGACCCTTCAGCATTTGCTATTACTTCCATGATTTCTTTAACAGCCACAAAATGATCTATGAGATTTCTATAAGATTGGCCTACCGTCATCTTTCCTGAGATTATTTTATCTATTTCTTCTTGTCTAAATTCCTTATCTGGAGCTAGTGATATGTGATGGAAGTCGAAATTTTCCTTAATTAGCTTATGGCTTGGTGTATCAAGCTTAAGTTCATTTTCTCTTCTTAAATCTATGATAGTTGTAATATTTAAGTCCTTTAGGGCTTTTATATCAACTTCTTTTACATCATCAAGGCTTGCAGATCTAATTATCTTATGCCAAGATGTAGCTTTCTTATCTAGGGTTGCTACCCCTCCCATATCTCTCGCATTTTGTATATTTTCTAGGTCTAATCTTTTTAAATATCTCATCTTACCACTTATCCTTTTCTCTATGTCTCTTAATTAATATATAATCATCATCTTTCATTCTTTCATACATTTTCTCTACCATATAGACAGACCTATGCTTGCCACCTGTACACCCAAATCCTATTGTTAATATGTTTTTACCTTGCTTTTGAAAATCAGGCAAAAGCGAAATAAGCATATCATAGGCCTTTTCCTCAAAATCCTTGATAATATCAAATTGATCTAGATAAGCTGCTAAGGGCTCATTAGTGCCATTTAATGGCTTAAGCTCATCTATATAAAAAGGATTTGGGACAAATCTTACATCAAATACAAAGTCAAAATCAGAGCTAATTCCATATTTAAAACCAAATGATATGAGATTTACAATCATTTTTGACTTTTTATCTAAAGAATTTTCTATAACAGACCTAAGCTCTGCTATCTTATAGTTAGTAGTATCTATTATAGTATCAGATATTTCCCTAATTGGTTTTAGTAAAGCTTTTTCCTTTTCTAGACCGTCTGTTACACTACCAAATTCTCCAAGTGGGTGGGGTCTTCTTAATTCGTTGTATCTTTTTTGAATGATTTCATCATTGCAATAAATAAAGATAATTTCTGTATCTTCATTGGCCTTTTTTAGGTCTTTGATTGATTCGTAGATATTATTATCTATAGAAAATGACCTAAAATCAATTACAACCGCCATTTTTTCTATTGGCTTTTCTTGGTTATTATTTAATTCTATAAATTTCTGAACTAGGTATGATGGAGTGTTATCCATGGCATAGTAGCCCATATCTTCATAAGCCCTGAGGGCTGTTGTCTTACCTGAACCTGATAAACCAGTAATTATCTTTAATTTCATCTATAATTCTCCGACTAATTTTACCTCTCGCTCTAAAGTGAAGCCTGTTTTTTCCTTGACGATAGCTGCCACATGGTTAATAAAGGCTAGCATTTCTGTGCAAGTAGCATCTCCTGCATTGATAATAAAACCGCAGTGCTTTTCACTAACTTGGCAATCTCCCTCTCTAAAACCTCTTAGGCCACACTCATCAATAAGCTTTGATGCATAAGACCCTTCTGGTCTTTTGAAGGTTGAACCAGCCGATTTCTTATCAAGTGGCTGCTTGCTTGTACGCCTATCCCTATAGTCTTTAAACCTGTCTATAACAAGCCTTTTGTCATCAGGCTTTAATTTAAATTTAGCACTTACAACTATCAAATTATCTTCAAAAACCCTAGAGTGCCTATAGGAAAAGTGCATATCAGCATTGTTAAAGGTGTGGAGATTCCCCTCATAATCAAAGGCCTTTACTTCTACAACTATATCCTTGATTTCACCACCATAGGCTCCAGCATTCATAGCGATGGCCCCTCCAACAGAACCAGGTATACCTGAAATCTCTTCCATGCCAGCAAGGCCTATTTCTATTGCTGCCCTGCTTGCTTTAATAAGAGCAGTTCCAGATAGGGCTGTTAGGTAATTATCTTCTATTTTTACATCATCAAAATTATCTGCAAGGACTATCACACAACCCCTGATGCCCTTATCAGATACCAAAAGATTTGTACCCTTGCCTATAACATTAGTTTCTATCTTATTTTCATAGTTAAATTTTAGAAGGGCCTCAAGCTCTTCAACTGTACTTGGTAAGGCTAGGGCATCTGCCACTCCTCCTATGCCAAAATTTGTGTAGTTTTTTAATTGTTCGCCAAATAGAATTTGGCCGAAGTTTTTATTTTCATAAAGAGATTTATAATCCATTTAATCCCCCTTAAATTCTTATTTTTATCTTTCCACTATTCACTATACTCTTTATGGACCTAATCTCTCTATAAAAAATAAAGAAAAAATTTGTAATTTTGTCTAATCTTTGGTAGAATAATAAAGATGAATAAGGAGGAGGTGTAATTATGGCAAGAGCATGCGATATATGTGGTAAAGGCACAAAAGCAGGAAAATCTGTTACTTTCTCACATAGACAAATAAACAGATCTTTTAAAGCAAACGTGCACAAAATAAAAGCTGTTGTAGACGGCACTCCAAAAACTATTAACGTATGTACAAAATGTGTTAAAAGTGGAAAAGTAGAAAAAGCTTAAGCTTTTTTTAATTTAGTACTAAATTAAAAAATTTACTGGCCCTAGGGTCAGTTTTTTTTTTAATTAAAAATAAAGGGTCACTTGCTTGATTTTGCAAGTGACCCTTGTTTTTAATATTTTTTGAATATCTCGTGATATTTTTCTATTTGGCTTTTGATATCTTTGGCAAAGACATCAGAGCCTACAACTATCTCATCAAGACCGAGCTCTAA
The DNA here is from genome assembly GCF_963512375.1 of uncultured Anaerococcus sp. Taxonomy (NCBI): domain Bacteria; kingdom Bacillati; phylum Bacillota; class Tissierellia; order Tissierellales; family Peptoniphilaceae; genus Anaerococcus; species uncultured Anaerococcus sp. The sequence continues at coordinate 48,216 of NZ_CAUPMI010000014.1, read as the reverse complement.
GACATTTTCTACATTATCAGTCTTAATTCCTCCATCAATTTGAATTTTAACATCTAACTTATTTTCGTCGATATAATTTCTAAATAATTTGATAGTCTCTTTACTTTCTTCCATAAATTTTTGACCACCAAAGCCTGGATTTACACTCATTACAAGAATTAAATCTATATAGTCAAAATACTCTAAGAGCTTTTTAGGATCAGTTGCTGGCTTTGAGGTAAGACCTACCTCCATCCCCGCATCTTTTATAGCAAGTAGGGTCTTCTTTAGATCCTTACAGGCCTCATAGTGAACTGTAAGCCTATCACAACCTGCCTTTTTGAATTCATCTATATACCTAATTGGATCTTCGATCATAAGGTGGGTGTCAAAGAAATAATCATTCTTATCCCTTATATCAGATATAACCTTGAAACCAAAGGATATATTTGGAACAAATATCCCATCCATAATATCTATGTGGATTATCTCAAGACCTGTTCCTTTTGTTTGGTCAAGGTCAGCCTGTAAGTTGGCAAAGTTACATGAAAGTATTGATGGTGCTAGTTTTACCATTTGTTAAGTCTCCTTTGTTTTAATTCTTCAAAAAGTTGTAGGTAATTTTTATATCTGGACTGGGCAATTTTTCCAGCTTCCAGGTCTTCTTTTACCCTACATGATGGCTCATTGATGTGGTTGCAATCCTTAAATTTGCATGCCCTATCCCTTAGCTCTACGAAGGTGTTCTTAAGGTCATTTTCATCTTCAAGAAAGTCAAAATCAAAGCTATCAAAACCTGGAGTATCAAAGATAAAAGTGTCTTTAGAAATCTTAAATATTTCTGTATGTCTAGTAGTATTTTTACCTCTTCTTGACTTTTGGCTTATCTCGCCTATTTCTATTTCCCTATCTAAAACATTTGATAGGAAGGTAGACTTTCCAACACCAGAAGCTCCTGATACTGCAGAAGTCTTACCCTTTAGGACTTCTAGAATTTCCTCTTTTGGGAAGTCCTTGTAATTGTCAATTTGTATCAATTTATAGGATAAGTTTTGGTAAATCTCTGCAATCTCTTTTATTTTTTCCTGGCTTACTAGGTCTATCTTTGTAAGGATTATTACGACTTCTATGTTTAAATACTCGCACATGGCTAGGTATTTATCAAGGTTGTAGAGATTTAGTGGCGGATGGTCAATGGTAATGAAAACTAAGAGTTGGTCAACATTTGCAATATTTGGCCTTTTTATCTCATTTCTTCTAGGAAGAAGCTTTGTGATGTAAGCCTTATCATCTTCTAGGACCTCTACTTCGACATTATCACCTACCAAGGGCTTTTTATCCCTTACCCTGAAATTACCACGAGCCTTGGCCATTAATAGGCTCTCTTCAGTGGCTACATAATATAATTCTTTTTGACTTTTAATTATTTTACCAATCATCTAATTAACTGTATATACTCCATATGATTCATCATCTACTAAGACTTCTACTTTGCTACCTGACGTTGACATTACTTTAAGTGATAGGACTCCATTTTCATTTAGCTCTGCTGATGAATGATAATCATCATAAATTATTTGAGACCTATTGCCTTGTTTGTCTATTTGGTAGACTTTGACGTTGAAACTATCCTTATCACTTGCTACATTTAGTTTAAGTTCTACTTGTCTATTTGGACTTTGTTCTTCTTTTTCTTCCTCACCTAGGCTTATGGTCAAATCAATTGCTGAATCTTCTTTTACTTCGGTTCCTGCTCCTATTGACTGGTTCATTACTAGACCTTTTTGGGTGTTTGTTGAATGTCTATAGTCTACATTTCTTACCTTTAGTCCTGCATTCTTTGCACTTGCAATAGCATCTTGCTCACCCATGCCCAAAAGATTTGGCACTTCTACTATTTCTGTTGTATCTTCAGGACCTACTGATATTACAAGACTTACCTCAGAACCTGATTGGACGCTGGCTCCTGCTGATGGTTCTTGTCTTATAACTAGATCTTTTTCTACGCTATTAGAATAATCTGTGGATGTCGTTCCTAATTTTAAGCCCAATTCCTTAAGGGTTTCTTCTGCCTGGCTTAGATTCATATTTTTTAGCTGAGGCACTTCTACTTCCCTACCCGATGAGATTACTAAATATACTACGCTACCTTTTTTGGCCTTAGTAGATGCTTCGGGATCTTGGCTCATGACCTTGCCCCTTTCATACTCATCACTTTCTGCAGTCCTAGAGATATTAGCCTTGAAGCCTCTCATTTCTAGTTGCTTTACTGCCTGCTCTTGGGTGAGGTTTACTACTGTTGGGATTTCTATTTCATCCTTATTAAATCTTGTTGAGAAGAAATAAACAGCTGCTACCAAAATAAAGGCTAATAGGGCTAAAGGCCAAATCTTTATGGATGTCTTTTTAGGTCCTTTTTTTACTTTCTCTTCAGGAGTTGAAACATAAACTGCTTCCTTATCATCTTCCTTTTCTACGTAGAAATCATCTGCATCATTCTTTTCCTTCTTAGGAACAACTATAGGAATTCTAGCTGTATCTTCAAATTCTTCGGTATTTTTTAAGATAGATTCATCGTCTAAAGCTTCTATCAATTCGGTCGCATTTTGAAATCTTTCTGTTGGATCTTTTTTAAGAAGCTTCATGATTATATAATTTAAATGTTTGGATAGGTCAGGGTTCAACTCTCTTGGTGGAATTGGGTCATCTTGTATATGCATAACTGCAATTCCCACTGAATTGTCTGCATCAAATGGCACCCTGCCTGTCGCCATTTCATACATCACAGCCCCAAGCGAATATAGGTCAGACTTTTGATCTACTATCTTACCTTTTGCTTGTTCTGGTGATATATAGTGGACCGTTCCCAAAATTGAGCTAGTGTAGGTGATTGTAGCATTTGATGATACCCTTGCTATACCAAAGTCAGTTACCTTGGCTAGACCAAACTTATCTATCAATATGTTTTGTGGTTTGATATCCCTATGGACAATACCCGATGCATGGGCTGATTTAAGAGCCTGGGCTATCTGGGTTGAATAATCTATAATGTCATAATTAGGTAGGATTTTTTCCCTAACTATCAAATCTTTTAGGGTTTCACCCTCTACATATTCCATTACTATATATTGGATTAGCTTGCCATTTAGCATGTCCTTGCCAATATCATAGACATTTACAATATTAATATGGCTAAGTCTTGCCGCAGATTGGGCCTCATTATTAAATTTCTTTAAAAATTCATCATCTTCAGCGTATTGGTCTTTGAGGACCTTGATGGCTACAAACCTACCTAGGAGCCTATCCTTGGCCTTATAGACCTTAGCCATTCCTCCCACACCAATCTCTTTGATGATTTCATATCTACTATCTAAAACTATATTTTCCATACTACCCTCTTATAGTAAAATCGTTGTTACTGTAATATTATCTCTTCCGCCATTGTTGATAGCTTCTTCGATTAGAAGGGATGATATTTCATAAGGATCAGTTTTGTCTTTTACTATATTTTCTATTTTTTCATCACTTATTTCATTTGTCAGACCGTCTGTAACCATCAAAACTAGATCACCGTCTTCCATGTCAAAACTTCTGCTATCAGGTTTGATTTTTTCTTCTGTTCCTACAGCCTTTGTGATGGCTGATTTATTTATGAAGTTTTCAGCCTCATCTTCTGTTAAAGAACCAGAATCTAGCAAATCATTTACAAGAGAATGGTCACGAGTTAGCCTTTTAAGCTGTCTATCTCTATAGATGTAGGCTCTTGAATCACCTAGGTGAGATAGGTGGTAGACTTTGTTTTTATGGTCTATACATAGGCATACCACTGTTGTACCCATCCTGTCATAGTCTTCTGTGCATGATAGGGAGAAAATCTCCTTATTAGCATATCTTATGGCTTCCTCTTGAAGCTTTAATAGGGAGTCATAAGCTGATAGATCAGCCCCTTTTACATAATCTATAAATAAGTTTGCAGCCATTTTGCTTGCAAGTTCTCCCTTGCTGTGGCCTCCCATTCCATCGGCTACTATGAAGAAGTCAACATCATTTAAGCTAACATTAGAAAATGAATCCTCATTTTCCTTACGAATTCTACCAATATTTGTAATTGACGAAAATTTCATTCTTACCTCGCATAATTATTCCTAAGCTGGCCACAGGAAGCATCTATATCTTGGCCCATGGATTTTCTGATGGTGGCATTTAGGCCCCTTCTGCTTAGTTTATTTTTAAATTCCTCTAAAGCACACATCTTTGGTTTGTCATGTTTAAACTCCTCGATTGGGTTTAGAGGAATTAGATTTATATGTACATTTTTGCCAAATAAGAGATCATGTAAATTTTCTATATCTTCATTAAGATTATTGACCTGATCGATTACAACATATTCAAAGGAAACCCTTCGGCCTGTTTGCTCAAAATAATAATCTGTTGCCTTTATAAGCTGGTCAATTGAATATTTTTTGGCAATTGGCATAAACTTAGCTCTTTTTTTATCATCTGCATAGTGAAGAGAAACAGCTAGGTTTACATCAAGCTTACTATCAGCTAGCTTATAGATTTGTGGGACAAGTCCAGATGTTGATAGGGTTATGGACCTATGAGAAAGATTTCTACCCTTGGGGTCTGTAATAATTTCGATGAACTTTTCTATGTTTGTAAAATTATCCAAAGGCTCGCCTATACCCATTATTACAATGTTTGAAATAGGCCCATTTAATCTTTCTAGAAGATAAACTTCTTCTATTAATTCAGAAGCTGTCATATTTCTTACCAGACCATTTTTGGTAGATGCACAGAAAGTACAACCCATCCTACAGCCAACCTGGCTTGATATGCAGATTGTAGACCTATCCTTATAGTCCATATATACAGCTTCTATAATATTTTTATCATCTAATTCTAAAAGATATTTCTTGGTTGAATCTAGCTTTGAGCTAAAAGTCTCCAAAAGCTTTACACCATCAATCTTAAAGTCATTTTTAAGCTCTTCTCTCATTTTTAGGGGAAGGTCTGTCATCTGATCAAAATCATTTATCCTATTTACATGGATATTGTGAAAGACCTGTTTGGCCCTAAATTTTTGATAAGATTTTTCTTTAAATAAGTCTTCAATTTGGCTTGTATTTTTATCATTTATACTAATCATTTATCTTCCTAAACTTGGATATGAAAAATCCATCATATCCATCTTCAAAACTCTTGTATTCCTTAAAAGCTTCTCCATCTATATCTATGCTTTCTAGATTTTCCATAGCCTTTAGATATAAAAAATTCTCTTTATTTTCTAAGGGACCAATGGTGCAGGTTGAATAGAGTAGAATTCCGCCTTTTTTAAGGTATTTTATCGCTTGGTCAAGGATTTCTTTTTGCAGGCTAGCAAGTCTTACAATCGTTTCCTTATTTCTATTATATCGTATTTCTACTTTTCTTCCTACTACCCCAAGGCCAGAACATGGAGCATCTACTAAAATATAATCAAATTTATTTTCGAAATCCTCTACAAATGCAGAAGCATCGTGGTTTGTGATGGAAATATTTTTTAGTCCCAACCTTGAAATATTTTCCTCAATCAATTTATTTTTTGAAGAAGAGATGTCATTTGCTATTATTTGGCTGGTATTATTTGTAATTTCTGCCAAATAAGAAGTCTTGGTACCTGGTGCTGCGCATAAGTCAAGGATTTTAGAATTTTCCTTAGGTTCTAAGGCTTCTACAGCCTTCATTGATGATTCCTGTTGGATAGTGAAATAACCTTCCTTAAAATATTTACTTGCTGCAAGGGAGGCTGGATTTTTGACTATCAAGGCATTTTTGGCAATTTTACCATCTTGAATTTCATAGCCTTCTGCTTCTAGCTTTTCTCTTAATTCATCTTTGCTTATCTTTAACCTATTTACCCTTATTGCAAGATTTTTAAGGCTATTTGCATCTCTAAGATATGCCTTGGTATAGTCCATCCCATAGTTATCATAAATATATCTGGTAATTTCTTCTGGAAAGGAATACCTAATCGAAAGACTTTTTATGTCATCAGTCTCATAGATGGTTGCTATTTCCTTTTCATCCCTTATAAAATTTCTAAGAATAGCATTGACAAAGGCTGACGATTTTTTGTTTTTTTCCTTACTTAGGTCAACCAACTTATCTACTGTTGCATAGTCCTTTGTATCTAAGAAATGTATATTGTAGATTCCAATTTCTAGGATAAGTAGGATTGACTTGTGGATTTTCTTAAGCCTTATATTTGATAATTTCCTTATCATGTAGTCAATATAGATTTTATTTTCCAATACTCCATAAACATTTTTGCTGACGAAGGCTAGGTTTTCTGCCTTGTCAGCATATTTATTTATCATGTCATTGGATTTTTTATCCTGGTAGACTATGGCGTAGAGAATATTAAATATTATCTTTAAATCAGTCATTTTCTATGATATATCCTATCTCTAGGTCGTTTCCTAATAAGAAGCTCTTTGTATCCATGGCTTTTTTGCCTGGGACCTGAATTTTTTCAATTCTTATGGCAGAATCTCCTGTTCCTATCAAAATTAAATCTTTTTTATTTGCAGCTAAGATTTCCCCAGCCTTGCCCTTTTTATCAGAAGCTAGGCTTGCCTTATGAATTTTGATATTTTCTCCCTTATATGGAAAATAAGCCACAGGAAATCCAACTAGGGCCCTGATTTGGTTTAGGATTTCCTTACTTGTCCTTGTAAAGTCAATCCTACCCATTTCCTTGGATATTTTTGTACAGAAGGTCGCCTCAGCATCATCTTGTTTGATTCTTTTTGCATAGACCTCATCAAAGTTTAAAATAGCCTCTCTAATAGCCTCAGCACCTAGGGCACCTAACTTATCTTCTAGGTCAAAATAATCTTCACTTGGGTCTATTTTATAATCTTTTTGGATTAGGATGTCACCAGAATCCATGCCTTTTTCTATGAGCATGGCTGTGGCTGATGTTTCTTCTTCTCCATTTAGGAGGGAAAATTGTATAGGGCTTGCCCCCCTATAAAGCGGTAATTTTGAAGGATGGAGGTTTATTATCCTGTCCTTAAAATTATCTAATAATACATCTTTTAAAAGTTGACCAAAGGCAACTACTACTATAAAGTCGATTTTAAGGTCTTTAAGTAGACCTACAAATTCCTCTGTATTTACAGAATCTGGTGTTTCTACCCTAATGCCCTTATCTTCTGCATATTTTTTGATTTCTGTTGGGGAAAATTTATTTCTCGATCTCTTCTTATCCTTGCTTGATACAACTAGGCTTAGGTTTATATTTTCATCATTATAAAGAACATCCAAAGTCTGCACTGCAAACTTTGGATTGCCCATAAAACATATATTAATCATTTATTTCTTCTTGGTCCTCAAATTTTATTTCTTCGATGTACTTATCCTTAAATAATATTCCATCTAGGTGGTCAATTTCGTGAGATAGGATTACTGCTGGGAAACCGTGGGTATCCCAAATCTTTTCATTGCCATCTTCATCTAGGTATTTTACCTTTACATGCTCAGCTCTTTTTACTGTAGCATTGAAATTTGGTACAGAAAGGCAACCTTCTACACCGACTTGTTCACCATCTTTTTCTATTATTTCAGGATTTACAAGCTTAACAAGACCTGTCTGTCCATCTTGAGGATCTACTACTATTACTCTCTTAAGTATTCCTACTTGTGGAGCGGCAAGGCCTACTCCATTTGCATCATACATTGTCTCTGCCATGTCATCTAATAAAATTCTGATCCTATCAGTAACTTGGTCTACTTCTCTTGAGACCTTTCTTAAAATTGGATCTCCATCTATTCTTATATTTCTAATTGCCATATTTCCTCCTTATTTAGAGTTGCAATATTATCTCTTTTTATCCTTTATATTTTACTGGTTTTAGGCTTATTTTCAATTATCCTTAAAGGCTATAGAGTAAAGCTTGCTTATACCCTGGTCATCGATTGTTACACCATGAATTTTTTCTGCAAGTTGCATGGTTGTTTGCCTGTGGGTTATCATTATAAATTGAGTCTTATCTGATAGGCTCTTTAGGTATTCTATATATCTTTTGATATTTGATTCATCTAGGGCCGCATCTATTTCATCTAAGATTGAAAATGGGGCTGGGTTTTGTTCAAAAATCGCAAAAAGTAGGGCCACTGCAGTAAGAGCCTTCTCCCCACCAGATAGAAGTGAGATTGATTTTAAGGACTTTGATGGTGGTTTTGCCTCTATTTCTACTCCAGCAGTAAGAAAGTCCTCGCTGTCTAAGATTAGCCTTGCATCTCCTCCCATAAAGAGGGTTTTGAAGATTTTTGTGAAATTTTCATTAATTATAGCAAAGTTTTTAGAAAATTCTTCCTTCATTTCCTTTTCTAGGGCTAGGATCATCTTTTCTATATCGTCTTTAGAATTTTTCAAATCTTTTATCTGAACTTCGACAAAATCAAGCTCTTTGGCTACATCATCAAAGTCTTCAAGGGCTGTAGGAGTAAAATACCCAATCTCATTTATCCTTTTTTGTAAGTCGATTAGGTCATTTTTCTTAACTTCAAGACTTTCGCAGGGCTTGTATTTCTCCCACAAGTCTTTTATGGAAATGCTTATGAATGGTGATATTTCATCTTCTAATTGACTGTAAGACACATTCAAATTTTCTAATTTATAGGAAAGCTTTACCTTTTCAAGGTTTTCCCTGTTGAGGTCTTCTTCAATTTTTGTATTCTGGTCAATAAGTTTTGAATTTTCTGACTCACATGCTTCTATATCTTGACCTAAGACCTTAATTTTTTCTTTTAAATTTTCAAATTCTTTTGTATATAAGTCAATCGAAGCTATAAGCTTATCATTTTTTGATGTGGATTCCTCTAGATCTTTATATAAATTTCTCGCTAGCTTTTCTTGGATTTTGATATTTTCTTTTATATCTCTAAGCTTTTCTTCAAGATTTGCTCTAGCATTGTCAGCTAAGACTTTATCACGCCTACTTATCTCAAGCTTATTTGTAAGGCTAGATATCTCTTCTCTTAGCTGGTCAAATTCTTTATTTTTACCTTCTAGGATATCTTCATTTTCAAATAAGTTTTGACTAAGCTTTTCAAAATCCTTCCTTAAAGCATCAATGTCAATATTATTTATTGATTCTTCATAGTCAAGGTCGGCATTTTCTAAGCTTATCTTATGACTTGTTAGGGATTCTATTCTTAGCTTAAACCTTGAGATCTCATCACTTATCTCTTTGATGCTTCCTTCTCTTAGGTCGTAGGCTTCTTTTTCTTTTAGAAGATTTTCCCTCTTATTATTTATTTCCAAGTCTAATTGGCCTAAGACTTCTTCAAGGGCCTTTCTCTTTTCATCAGCCTTTTCTATATTAAGGCTTAAATCCCTTAGCTTTTTCTTTCGGTTTAATAGGTTGACATTAGATCTCTTATTTTTGTCAGAGCCAGCAACCATAGAGCCCCAGTTATTTATAATATCGAGGTTAAGACTTATTATCCTATAACCCTTAATCTTTCTTGAAAGATTAATTGCATCATCTATATCTTTTACAACTACGGTTGATCCTAGGAAATGATTTATAACACCTGATAATTTCTCATCATAGGCCACTAATTCGTAGGCCATGGCTATAACTTCTGGAAAGTTTGGTCTTTCCTTTCTATAGGATTTAATTGAATCTATAGGCAGGAAGGTAATCCTACCCAATTTTTCCCTATTTATAAAATTAATAAGCTCTCTTGTATCTTCTTTTGTCCTTGTGACAATATTTTGAAGGCCTGGGCCCATGAGATTGTCGATGATTTCCTCATATCCAATTTTTACCGAAATTAAATTTGCAAGTGTATCTACATAAAAACCTGCCATCGCGCTTTCTTTGGTCTTTTTTAGGAAGTCTTGTATTTGATAAAAGTATCCTTGATTTTTATCAAGACTATCTTTTTCTATCCTCATATCAGCCATCAAAGATTTAATTTCAAGCTTTAAGTTGTGTAATTCATTTAAAGTTTCCCTATACTTTTCATCCGCATTTTTAATACCATCTGCTAGATCTCTTAGGATTATTTCTTGGTTATTTTTTTCTAAAAGCAAGGCATCATGATCGTCTTTGCTTGCTTGTAACTTTTGACTTAGGTCTGAAATTTCCTTATCAAGGGTAGCTAATCTTTGTTTTTTCTCCGCCAAATCTTTTTGTCTTTTTTGGTCAATTATCGCCCTAGACTTCTCAAAAACTTCATAATCTAGAATTTGTTCTTTTATTTCTTCTACACTTGACCTTTGACCAGCTAAGATATTATTTAAGTCTGAAATCTCTTTTTCTAAAGATATTTTTATATCTTTAGCCTTTGCTAAATCACTTTCTAAGGATGATATCTTTTCAGCAATTTCTCCTAGCTCTTTATTTTTTAGGTCGTAGGATTCACCTTCACTCGTTAAAGATTCCTTTAGGCTTTCAAGGGCCTCTTCTATCCTATCTTTGTCTCTAAGGTCGTAATCCTTTTTTTGGATATTTAGGTCAAGACTTGCCTTGGAGCGCTCGATATTTTTCTCATAAGTCTCCGCTTCTGCTTTTGACCTATCAAGATCTGCCTTTAGAGTCTCATATTTTTTCTTAAAGGGGCCAAGTTTTTCCAAAATTTCAGAATGACTTGATTCAAGAGATGTAAGATTCTCTTCAATCCCCTTAATTTTTAAGTTAATATCATCTCTTTTCTTAACAAGGTCAAAAGACTTATTTTTTAGGTAAAAATATGATTTTTTATTAATTTCTTCGCTTAATTTCTGATGGGCTAGATAATTGTCCTTGTAAGCCTTAAGAAGGTCGTAATCTTTTTTCTTGTATTCTAGTTCTTTTTCGATTATGTCAAGGTCTTCGCTTACAGATTTTAATTTTTTGTCAGCTTCTTCTCTCCTGTACTTGTGTTTAGAAATTCCGGCAGCTTCCTCAAAAATCGCCCTCCTATCGGCAGGAGTTGACATAATAATTTCATCAATCCTACCCTGGCCAATTATTGAATAGCCTTCCTTCCCAACTCCGGTATCGAAAAATAGCTCTCTAATATCCTTAAGCCTGCATCTTTTGCCATTTATCTTGTACTCATTTTCACCTGAACGGTAGATTCTCCTAGTGATACTTACCTTATCATAAGCAAGGTCTAGCCTTTGATCTTCGTTTGAGAAATTAAGACAGACTTCTGCTATATTCATCGCATTATTTGCACCTTGGAAGATTACATCTTTCATATTTGAACCACGTAGGCTCTTTATGGATTGCTCTCCCAAGACCCATCTTACAGCATCAGAAATATTAGACTTACCTGATCCATTAGGTCCAACTACAGCAGTAATTTGACTATCAAATTCAATTTTTGTCTTATTTGCAAAGGATTTAAAACCCTTTAGTTCTATACTTTCTAGTCTAATTTAAATCACCACCGTATTTTTCTTCTACATAAGTATCTATAAATTTATCTATATCTAGGTCGTATTTTTTTTCACAAGAAATAATATAAGATGAATCGCTTGATTTAAACTTAAGCTTAATCTTATATTTTTGATAAAAATAATTCTTGTTTGATTTTTTGTTACCCGCAATTATAGAAATATCCCTATCATTTGTAAAAATTTCTAGGTCATCTCTTAAATCCAGGTCTTCAATTAATTTTTCCAAATAAAGCCTATAGATGTAAGATTCTACCTCTTGTCTTAGGGCTGGGTGGAAGGGGCCTGCTACTACGTCTGCTCCCTCGTTTATGTTTTCTGTAGGCTGAAGGCCAATCCTTATGACATTAATATTTTTATATTCATATATCATTAGGACTTCTGCAGATATTTTTATGGCCTCTTCTAGACTAAGGGGCTTGTAAAGACCTGCCTGGTAGAGCTTTTCAAGCTTGGTGTCTTTAATTACCAAGGTTGGATAAATTCTTGCTAGGTCTGGGCCAATCTTTGCTGACTTTAGGGCTGTTGCAATTATTTTCTCCCTAGAATCCTTATATAAGCCTGGCATTATTTGATGGCCTAGCTTAAATCCATAATCTTTTATAAGCTTACTTGCTTTCTCGCTATCGCTTACCTTATGGCCCCTTTCATTTGAATCTAGGACTTCTTGGTCAAAGGATTGGATTCCAAGCTCTATGGTGTCTACCTGGTAGGATTTTAAGATTTCAAGAATTGAATTATTTATATAATCAGGTCTGGTTGAGAGTCTGATTCTATCAATAATTCCCTTCTTTTTGTAGCCCCTTGCTATCTCTAAGTATGAAGTCATCGTCTCAAGGGGAAGGCCTGTGAAGGATCCTCCATAGAAGGCAATCTCCTTGCTTGTCTTCTTATCTTTGAAATATTTTAGGTAGTCTTCTATTTGCTTTACAATGCTTGTCTCGTCTGCCTTATCCCTATAATTTGTTATCTTTACCTGGTTGCAAAAGGCACAATCATGTGGGCAACCCAAAAACGGAATAAAGATTGGAATTATTTGATTAGACATTTTTGATACGCTCATATGCTTTTTTGGCTGCCATCTGCTCGGCTGTTTTTTTGTTCTTGCCTATTCCTTCCGCTAGGGCCTTTCCATTTAATTTGACTACCATGGTAAAGGTCTTATCATGCTCTGGACCTTCTTCTTTGATGAGTTCATAGGTCAAATTTTTCTTGTTTTTGGCATTGTAATACTCTTGTAGACGGGTCTTGTAGTCTAAAAATAAGGAATCATCATTTATTATCTCTAAAACTTCATCCTTATAATTTTTGTATAAAAATTTGCACAAGTTATCATAGGATGAATCTAGGTAAATTGCAGCACAAGTTGCCTCAAAGGTGTCAGCCTTGACATGCTTTTTGAGCTTGCCCCCTTGTTTTTTCTCTCCCATTCCAAATCTTAAATACCTGGTTAGGCCAAATTTCTCACTTGCCTTGGCAAAGGAATCTGTGCAGACTATTCTTGACCTTGTTCTTGTTAGCCAACCTTCAGGCTTTTGTGTGTAGTTTTTAAATAAGTATTCACTTACTACCATATCTAGGATGGTATCTCCCAAAAACTCTAGCCTTTCGTTTGACTTTATGTTTCCTCTCGCTTCATTTGTGAAGGAAGAATGAGTTAAGGCTACATCTATCAACGCCTTGTCATTGAATGTGTAGCCTATATTTTTCTCAAATTCTTCTATTTTTTCTAGTCTATCTTTTGACAAAGACATTAATTTTTACTTTCTATAAGACTTACTATGTCTGCTAAGCTTTCGATTTCGTCAAGCTCTTCATCAGAAAACTCAATCTCAAACTCTTCTTCAACAAGCATTATGAAGTCTACAAGGTCGATTGAATCTATATCTAAGTCAGAAATCTTGCTTTCAAAATCGATATTAGCTACGTCAATATCTAAGTTTTCTTCTGCTAGTTTTGTTAATTGTTCTCTAATCATTTAATTCTCCTTGAATTTTATTAATTACATCCATGTCTATATATTGAATTAGGCCTTTTATTGCATTTGATATAGCTATTTCATTTGCATTGCCATGGGCCTTGTATACATAGGATTTTACCCCTAACAAAGGTGCTCCTCCAACTTTTTGAGCACTGAATTTGCCTAAGGATCCTTTAAGGTCATTTTTAATAGCAAGGGCAGCCATTTTATTCTTAAAAGACTTATAAAATACTCCCTTAAGCTCACTCTTAAGTAGGTCTAGGACTCCCTCTGCTGTCTTTATGGCTACATTTCCTGCAAAACCATCAGCAAGAAGGACATTGACCTTGCCTGTAAACAGGTCTCTTGCCTCTACATTGCCCACAAAGTTAAGGTCTCTTTCTTCTAAGAGCTTGTAGGTTTCTTTGGTAAGTTTGTTGCCCTTGTGGCTTTCTACGCCTACATTTAATAGACCTATCTTAGGATTTTCAATTCCTAGGACATTTTGTAAAAATATCTTACCCATAATAGCAAATTCTTCAAGATAAGCTGGCTTGCAGTCCATGTTAGCCCCTGTATCCATTAGCATGCATACTTCGCCTGTGCTTGGTAGGCTTGCTGCAAGAGATGGCCTATCCACACCCTCTATTCTTTTAGATATAAATATACCACCTGCAAGAAGGGCTCCAGTAGAACCAGCTGATAAGAGCCCATCATAGCCTTCTACCTCTAATTTATTATAGGCTAAGACTATTGAGGAATCTTTTTTCCTTCTGATCGCCCTTACTGGCTCTTCATCATTTGAGATAAATTCATCAGTGTGAATTATCTCGTAATCTTTTATCCTTCCATTTATTATTTCTTTTAACTTTCTTTCATTTCCTACAAATACAGGAATAAAGTCCTTATCCTCTAGAGCAAGTATGGCACCTTCTACCAAGACCTTAGCGCCTTCATCTGCTCCGTAGGTATCTATTACAATTTTCATTTCATCCTCTTTATATACAATAATTTATGTACATTATACTTTTCTTACAAACTTAGGCTATCTTTAGGTAATAAAAAAGATAGTGCTAAAAACACTATCTCTTTTAAAAATTAATTTTCTTCAACTACTGCTACGCCTTTGTACTCTCCACAGGATGGGCAAACTCTGTGTGGTAGCTTCATTTCGTGGCAATTTGGACACTCAACATAGTTTGATCTGTTCAAAGTATAAGCTGAGGCTCTTCTTTTATTTTTTCTTGTTTTTGATGTTCTTCTTTTTGGTACTGCCATCTATGACACCTCCTCTTATCAGTTTTAGCAATCCTTTATATTATATAAGCTAAAACTTTGCTTGTCAAGCTTCTACTAGAGATTTTGTATCTCTTGCTATCATTAATTCTTCGTTTGTAGCTATTACCATTACCTTAACTTTAGAATCATCTGTAGAAACTACATGGCAACCACCACGTACATTGTTCTTTTCTTTATCTATTTTAATTCCAAATAATTCAAAGCCTTCCATGATATCTTCTCTCATAGAAATTGAGTTTTCGCCAATACCGCCTGTAAATACTATTGCATCACAAGCTCCTACTTCTGCCATATAACCTGCTATATATCTTTTTACTCTTGTGGCAAACATATCTAGGGCAGCTTTTGCTCTTTCATTGCCTTCTTTTGCAGCATTTTCAAGGTCTCTAAAGTCTGAGGATACTCCTGATACTCCTAGAACGCCTGATTTTTTATTTAGAACATTTTCCATTTCTTCTGGAGAAAGATTTTCTTTTTTCATGATGTAAGTTACAGCAGCTGGATCTATATCACCTGATCTTGTACCCATTACAAGACCTTCAAGTGGAGTAAGTCCCATTGATGTATCAAATGATTTACCATTTTTAACAGCACAAATTGATGAACCATTACCAAGGTGAGCTGAAATGATATTTAAATCTTTTACATCCTTGCCAAGTACTTCTGCTGCTTTATTAGTAATAAAGTTGTGGCTTGTGCCGTGGAAGCCGTATTTTCTGATAGCTTCATCTTCGTAATATTTATAGTCTATACCATATAGGTAAGTTTTTGCTGGCATAGTTTGGTGGAAAGCTGTATCAAATACTGCTACGTTTTTAACATTTGGAAGTAGTTTTTCACAAGCTTCTAGACCCATTAGGTTAGCTGGGTTGTGAAGTGGTGCGAATTTTGTATATTCTTCTATAGCATCTCTTACTTCTTTGTCAATTAGGGCAGATTTTGTGATTTTTTCTCCACCGTGTACAAATCTGTGTCCTACAGCATCTATTTCTGAAAGGTCAGCTATGACACCATTATCTTTATCAACTAAAGCATCAAATACGTGAGCAACAGCTTCAGTGTGATCTTTCATAGCTTCTTCTATTATATATTCGTCATCACCCTTTTCTTGGATAAGTTTTGAGCCTTCGATTCCAATTCTTTCTACTAGGCCTTTTACCATTACTTCTTCATTTTCCATGTTGAATAATTGATATTTAAGTGATGAAGAACCACAATTAATTACTAATACTTTCATTTTTCCTCCAATATTTTTCTTCTATTTACCTACATTATACCTTAAATGTCACTTTAGCAATATTAATAAATTCGCTTATTTATAAGAATGAATCTATTATTTTTATCATAATCATATTTAATTAGGGCTATACTTACTGTATCTTTATATTTTGCATTAATATTTACTTGCTGGTAAGGCAAATCTTCAACAGGATTTATTATTATTTCTGACTCTAAAGATAAGCTTGCTTTTAAATTTTCTATATTTGTATCCTTATCAAGGCTTAATTCCTCTATGACTACATTTGCAAAGCTTTCGCAGTCAAAGAGACTTTGCTTCTTGTTAGAAATATTTAAGGCTAGATCTGTATCAACTTCATTTTGTCCACTAATAAAGCTAACGCTCAGAGCTAGGACTAATAAAATTATCAGCACATAAATGCTTATAAAGGCCTTTTTCATAGCTTATCTCCTACATCTATTGCTGTTTCAAAGTTGAAATTCCCCCTGGAACTTTTTAGATAAATTCTAATGATCTTATTTTCCTCATCAAGTATCAACTTTACATCTTTTATCCTTGATATATTATTTGATGTTCCACCAGGGCCAGTTGCCAAATTATCACCATTTATCCTCAAAAATCCGTCCTTCTGATAAAAATAACATTTACTCTCTGAGAACTTTTTCTTATCTGACTTTGTTTCATTTTCATCTGATTTTGTCTTATAAAAGTAAAAATTACACTGGTCATTATTCATAGCTTCGATTTTTTTTGACCTTCTAATATTTGTGTCTATATAAAGCATGGCTGTACAAGCATCTTTATATTCTTTCTCCCTATAAAAGGATGAGGAGAGAGTTTTGAAATTGACCTTAAAAAAAGAAAATAAGATTACAATTAAAATTGATATTATGGCAAGACTTATGATTAATTCTAAAAGGCTAAAGGCTTTTTTCATTTCCTTACCTCGATTACTTCCAAACTAGCTCCCTGGTAACTCGCCCTGATTTTAATATATCTATCAGATTTAAGGTCTGGATTATCATAAGGGCTTACTGATATATCTATGTCATAACCAGCGATATATTTTGTGTTATCACCCATTGGCAGTCTTTTGCCAATTTCAAGTCCTCCTTGTAGGGCAAATGTTATCTTTGCCTTATCTTTTGTATTTTCAGAAATCTTCATATTATTAAAGGCTGATGGAAAGACAAATAAGGCTATAAGACTTAAAATCATTAGAGCTACGATTATTTCAATTAGGCTAAAGGCTTTACTTTTCATCTAAATATCCTGTGAGTGCACTTATGGTAAATTTACGTATTTTCTTACTTTTCTTATTAATAAAGGCTAGTTTAAACGAGCCCCCATCTTTTGGACTTGCATAACCATCATCACGAAATTCTATGGTATTATCTATGTATAAATAGTTAATATGCTTAAAGTTGATATCATCTTTTCCATCTTTATTTACGATACTTCCGTGCTTTTCTCCTATGTAATAAGAATCCTTTCTTAAAATTAGATAATAGTTTGTCCCTCTTGCCATAGCTTTTTGCCTGGCAAGGTTATAGTCATTTACAAAGGCTTCGACTTCAATATCAGCTGCTAGATCATCAATTATTGACACTTTAAGAAGTGGTATAGCAGTTATCGTAGCTATAATGGCAAGAACTATTATTAATTCTAAAAGAGTAAAGGCTTTTTTCATACTTTTATCCTAAAATCAAAATGAAAACAAAGGCTAGGAAAATGGACGGGCATAAGGCAATTTCTCCCTTAAGGCTTCTTATTTTTATAGATTTTATTATAGCAAAAATAGCTCCTATCCATAGGGAAAGGAGTATTAAGCTAGTTAATTGTCTAGTTTCTAAATATAAAAATAGACCCAGGTAGAAAAATAAATCTCCATCTCCCAAGCCTCCTTTTGACAAAAATCTAATTAATAAAAATACCAAGGTAAATATGAGCAAAATCTTAAAAAATCTAAAAGAAAATCCAAGATAGATCAACCTATATAAAACACCTATGCCTATTAAAATGTAACAATCAATATCATAGATTTCCATATATTCATGGTCTGTTAAGGCTATTAAAAGACCGATAATTAGGCCTAGACCTAGTACTAGAGCCCTAAATCCTTCATAGATATTAAAGGAGATTAAAAAGAGAAGACCTCCTAAAATTTCCGTTAGAAAAGTCTTATAGGAAATCTTACTTTTACAAAACCTACACCTTCCCTTTAATATTATAAAAGATACTATCGGAATCAGGTCATAAGTCCTTATCCTTTGGCCGCAGGATTCGCAGAAGCTATTTGGCTTAATAATTGACATACCAAGCCTCCTACGGGCCATCAGGGCCGATATAAAGGAGCCTAGACAGGCTCCTAGGGCAAATACTAGTATTTTTACCATAATCACTCCGTCTTAGGGTAAACTTTATTTCCAGCAAATTTAATAACTAAATCGCCATTATTGTAATGGACTTCATAGTCACCTGAGTCTTTTAACCCTTTTGGGCCTTCAGGCCATTTATCTAAGTATGATAAAGCATCTTTCATACTTTCTTCATCATCTTTTTTCCAATCAAATTTCTCAGACTCGCCTAGGTCAAGAGCCTTTAGCAGAGCAGCTGATTTTAACATCTCAATATTAGCCTGGTGAGCAGTTTCTGCCGCTTTTATTTTTGACTTGTTATACCTAGGTATGGCTATAGCTGCCAAAATTCCAAGTATAGCTATTACAATAATTAATTCAATTAAGGTAAATCCCTTTTTCTTTTTATTTTTCATCTTATACTCCAATATTTACTGCATCAAACATAGGAAGAGCCACCGCTATTACGACAATAAAAACAATTACACTCATTATAATAATTAGGACCGGCTCTGCAAGCCTTGCAAGTCTTTTGGACCTGAAAATATATTCGCTAGCAAAATAGTCCTTGGACCTCTTTAGTATGTCATCAAGCCTACCAGTTTCTTCACCTATCTTAAATATCGATATTAAGAGAGGAGAAAAAATCCCAGGCCTACTTAAGGCTTGAGCCTGACTTAGCCCCCTATCTATATCTCTTCCTATCTGATCAAAAACTTCTTTTAAGTAAGTATTTTTAAAAGAATCTCCTATAATTTCAAAACTTAAAAGTGGATCAATCCCACCAGCTCTTAATATGTAAAAAAGAGAAGTAAGCTGGTATTCTAAATTAAGCTTCTTAAGCTTTGAAAAAAGTCCATTCTTAAAGAAAAACTCATCCATTTTTATCTTTTTTCTCTCATTTGTTCTGACCAATAAAATAAGAAAAGCAATCAAGGTTAAGCTTAGGATAATAAAAATAAAGTTTGCTGATAAAAAGCTTGAAAACCCAATCAAAAACCTAGTTATTAGAGGCAACTTTATCTCAGCCGTCTCAAAGACACTTACAAAGGTGGGCATGACATATTGTAAAATCACTCCCACCACAAAAATTGTCACAATTAAGACTATGATAGGGTAGGTCAAAGCCTCTTTGATATTTTCCTTGTTTTTGCTATCTTCATAGATAAATTCTGATAAATCATCTAAGATGAGTGATAAGCTTCCGGTCTTATCTGATGATTTAACAGAAGCTATAACTATGGGAGTAAAGTACTTTTCCGCCATAAGGAAAGCCTCATGAGGGCTCTTTCCCATATCCAAATTTTCAATTATTATATCCAAGGCTAAATTTAATCTCTTATCTAGCTTTTGAGTTTTTATTATCCTTAGGCTATCAAAAAGAGATATGCCAGAATTTAATAAAAGCGATAATTGCTTTAAAAATAAGAACATAAGCCTAGGAGAAATTTTCCTTGGGCTTATGTCCTTATTTAATAGGTCCTTTATTTTATTTAAACGTTCTTCTTTCACCTATACGTTCATCAACTCTTGGTTTTTCTTCTTTGCAATATCTTCGATTGATTTAATATATTTATCTGTGATTTTTTGAATTTCATCTTCTAGAGTATATCTATCATCTTCAGTTACATCTCCAGATTTTTCACTCTTTTTGATTTCATCCATAGAATCACGTCTTTTATTTCTTATAGCAATTTTTGCATCTTCTGCGTAAGCATCAACTTCTTTGGTGTATTCTTTTCTTCTTTCTTCTGTAAGAGCAGGGAAAGGTAATCTAATGATTTCACCATCGTTTTGTGGTGTTATACCAATATTTGACTTTAAAATTGCCTTTTCAATTGGAGCAATATTAGTCTTATCCCATGGTTTTATAACAAGAAGTCTAGCTTCTGGAATTGAAATAGTAGCGGCTTGATTGATTGGAGTATCTGTGCCGTAGTATGAAAATGTAATTCCATCTAGGACAGATTCAGTTGCTCTACCAGCCTTAATAGTTGAAATTCTTCTTTCAAAAGAATCTACTCCTGTTTTCATGCCTTTTTCGGCATCTTGTCTTATTTGCTCATATAGCATATTAAAAACTCTCCTTTACTCTTGTACCTAAATCTTGATTTTCAAATACTTTTACCATATTAGATGGGTCATCAATATTAAAGACTATAAGTGGCATATCATTATCCATACACAAGGATGTAGCAGTTGTGTCCATTATCTTAAGCTCTCTTTGTAGGATTTCCTTATAGGTTAACTTATCAAATTTCACCGCATCATCATAGACATTTGGATCCTTATCATAAATGCCGTCGGTACCAGTTTTACCTAAAAGAATAACATCCGCATCAATCTCTAGCGCCCTAAGGCTTGCTGTAGTATCTGTTGAAAAATAAGGTAATCCAGTACCAGCAGAGAAAATTACAATCCTACCCTTTTCAAGGTGCCTAATGGCCCTTCTTCTTATATAAGGCTCTGCCACTTCAGTCATAGAAATTGCTGTCATTAGCCTGGTATCAAGTCCCATTTCTTCAAGGGTGCCTTGAATTCTTAGTCCATTCATAACAGTGCCAAGCATACCTATATTATCAGAGCTTGCCCTGTCGATATTTGTACCAGACCTACCTCTCCAGAAATTGCCTCCGCCAACAACAATAGCAACCTCAATTCCTCTTAGGGATAAAGTCTTAATATTAGTACAAATGTTATCAATAACTTCATCATCAAAGCCAAAACCAGCCTTGCCAGATAAAGCTTCTCCACTTAACTTTAATACAATTCTTTTAAAATCTTGCAAAATATTCCTCCTAGCTTATATAAAGTATAAACTATTTTAGCAAAAATTAAAAGTGCAAAAACGATTTTTTGCAAAATATTTGAAAATAAGTTTATATGTATATTTTATCATAAATATAATGAAAAGTCATCTTTTATTTGAAAATTAAAAATAGACACAAAAAAAGACGTTATCTCAAACGTCTGTAGTTTGGTGCGGGATAAAGGAGTCGAACCTTCACGAGAAATTCTCACTAGATCCTAAGTCTAGCGCGTCTGCCAATTCCGCCAATCCCGCATGGGGTGAGTAGTGAGATTCGAACTCACGCTCTCCTGGGCCACAACCAGGTGTCGTAACCAACTGGACTATACCCACCACGCTAAGTTGTTCTCTACTAATGTCTCACTGACTATTACAGTATACAACTTTTATTTTGTTTTGTCAAATATTTTTTTAATTTTTATTAAAATAATATTTGTGTAAGAAGTTTAGCTCTCTCACTGACAATAAATATAATACCACGATTTTAAAAATAATGCAAATTTTTTCTTCATTTTCTTTTTTTATCTTTTGAAGTAGAATATCAAGAGAGGTGAATTATGAAAAATACAAGAAAGTTTATTTTAAAACTATTTGCTATCATTATTGCTATAGCTATGATTGCTCCACTGATCTATAATGCAATACTATCTATGCAATGATTATAGAAAAGATTGAGTATTCAGATAAATATAATTTAATAAGACTAAGTATTTCTAATGAGAGATTCTTTGTAGATTATGATTTATATTATAAGCTTAATCTAGAAAAGGATGAAGAGTTAGACTTTGATACCTATAAGAAAATCTTGGCTAACGATGAGTATAACAGGGCTAAAAATTTTGCTCTGTCTAAAATATCCTATTCTCAAAAATCTACCTATGAAATAAAAAAGAAGCTTGCTGAAAAGAAGTTTTCTAATGATGTTATCGATAGGGTTATTGAATTTTTAGATTCTTATGGCTTTTTAGATGATGATGCTTATGTTAAATCTTTTATTACCGATAAGGATGAGATTTCTAGGTGGTCTAGGAATAAAATTTCTTACATGCTTAAGTTAAAACATGTGGATGATAGGCTTATTGAAGAATACATAGGTCTTGTTGATGATGACAGAGAGCTTGAAAAGGCTAGTTTTTTTGCCGATAAGAAGATTAAGGATGATTATTCTTTTGAAAATAGGCAAAAGGTCTTTAGGCATTTGGCTGGCAAGGGCTTCGATATTGATATAATCAATAGGGTTCTTGATGAAAGATTTAAATAATGCATTTTGTTTATATGGTAAGATGTTCTGATAATAGCCTTTATACGGGCTATACTAATGACCTTGATAAGAGAATTGAGGTCCATAATACCGGCAAGGGAGCAAAGTACACTAGATCTAGGCTACCTGTTAGCATAGTTTTTTATAGGAGAGTTGATAGCAAATCTATTGGCCTTAGGCTTGAAGCTAGGCTTAAAAAATTATCAAAAAAGAAAAAAGAGGACCTAGTCCAAAAGTTTGCCCTAAGAAATGAGCTTTCTCTTTCTTAAGGCTTTTTTTAGACTATCTCCTCTTCTTTTTATGGATATTTCAAATAAACCCATCTTTGTAAAGCCAAAGATTTCTGCTTCTATTTGATATTTTTCTATAGCTTTTTGCATTTCGTCTGTGATTTTTTCTTGATTATTAACCCTTAAAAAATCTATTAAGCACATGCCACCTATATTTCTTAACTTAAGATTGTAGGCTATAAAATCTATTAGCTCTAGATTTATTCCTAACAAAAAATCTTCTTTTTGCATTTTTGACTTGCGGCTTCCTGTGTTTACATCTATTACTGTTAGGGTTTCGAGCTCATCTATTATTATGGATAAGTCCTTGTAGGCTAGTTTACTTTCTTTTAAGTTCTTGATCAAGTTTGTAAAAACCAATGAATTTCTTATATCTATCTCACTTATCTTATAAGATTCATATTTTTTAAGGTAAGAATCCTTGATGGAATTTTCTATAAGAAGTTTCGGACTAGGGTAGAATTTTTCTTGATTTATCAGCCAGGCTTTTTTCTCATTTAGTTCTTTAAATAAGATGTCATCTTTTTTCTTACCTGCCTTACGCTTAGCCTTGGCCTTTAAGGGATACCTTGATAGCTTATAGGATTCATTTTCTAGGATGAAATTTTCGCTAGCAAGCCCTAGCTTGCCATTAGCAGGTACTCTTACATATTCTACTATGGCATTGTCCCCTATAGCATATGAAAGACTTGATTTTAAAAATAAATTTTCATCATCACTTATCTCTACAAAATATGAAGACAGGCTATCTATTTTGTTGACAATTTTGCCCCTGTAGATATTATTAAGAAGAGAGTCATAGAATATGACTTCCATAACTCTCTTATCTTCTTCCCTTAATATTATTTTTTCTTTAGGGTCTATATAAATATTTCTCATTTTTTAAAAATTTTCTTTAATTTTTCAAAAAATCCAAGGCTTGGTATCTCTTCATTTTTATCTGCCAAAAGATTTTCTATTACATTTTTGAAGAATTCATTTTCCTTGACTGTTCCTAAATATTTAGGCTTTTTGCCGTCGATTTTATCCTTATAGTTTCTTACATCAAAGTCTTGTGAGGCCTTGTTTATAAAGAAATAATCTGAGTTTAAGTCTTTGTCTATATCATTTTCAGATATTATGTCGATTTTTATTGCGCCCTTTATATCTAGGTCAAGGTTATCAATTATTACTATATCTGCATCTAAAGTGTCTATTAAAGTGTAGACATCTTCTACCTTAAAATCATATTTATCTTCGATTAGAGGGGGAATTATGAAGCTAAGGTTTGTATTTTCATTTACTACTACCCTATCAAGACCCGCAAGTCCTAGGAAATAGTCAGCTATATCGTAGCTTACCATTCCATCCTTGCCAAAAAAGTCTTCTAGGTTTTTTTTCTCATCCCTAAAAAATGAAGTGAGTACTACCTTATCTTTTTGGGAAAGTCTTTCAGAAAGATTTACTGCAAAATCTGTCTTTCCTATATTATTTTCACCATTTATTAAATATATTTTCATAAAAACATCCTTTATTGATTATGACCATTTGCAGATTCTCCCAGGTTTCTAATGTCTTCTTCTGTTGGCTCTGCATTTATCATTTCTATATTGAGGTCAAAGTACCTTGCTATTATGTCTCTCATTATCGGAGATGCATTGTATGAAGTATCACCCTGAGTTAGGACTATAGATATGGCTATTTCTGGATTGTCATAAGGAGCAAATCCTACCATCCATGCGTAGGTGTCATAGTCTGTTCCATCTGGGTTTTGACCTTCTACTTCTGCTGTACCAGTTTTTATACCAATGTCTACTGGCAATTGATTTAGGACAGCATTTTTTTGGCTTACTAGGAGGGTACCATATTTGATATCTTCCAAATATTTTGGATCTTTTATATCTATTCTTTGATGCTCAGGAACATTTTCAAAGAGCACTTCACCAGAATCGTGATTTTTAATCTTGTTGATTAGCGTGAATTTATTTAAATATCCTCCATTTGTAAGTGTTGCTATGGCCCTATTCATCTGGATAGGTGTGTAGGAGTTTTGGCCTTGGCCTATTACTATATTTAGCATATCTGTTATATCCCAAACAGCTTGATTTAAATAGGTGTATTTAATGGTATCGGCTAGGCCTGCTCTCTGTCCTTCTGGCACCATTAGTGGATCATAGCCTCTTTCATCAAAGAAATCTATTATGGCCTTCCTTGACCATTCTTTTGGATTATCTGTAAATTTGACTATATCCTTTATGTCCTGGTCATATTCTTCTTTTGTCTTTTTTACTCCTTCTTTTATGAAGAGGGTTAGGTTTTTTTCTAGGTAATCTTTTAACATTAACTTGGTTACTTCTACCTTCTTACCAATTGAAGGAACATTGCCCTTGGCTTCTTTTGGAATATTGATTTCTATCCCTGTTTCCTTATCAAGACCTAGCATTTCTGCAGCTAGTCTTATATCATTTAGCTCAAGCTTTGTTCCTAGAGAATCACCATCTTCTGGATTTTCTCCTAAGGCTAGGGTGTAGAAATAATAGTTACATGAATCTCTTATGGCACCATAGAGATTTTCTTCTCCGTGGGTTGTACCTGTTTCTGTATAGATTAGGCAAGAAAATCTCCTATTTCCTATATCCATAAAACCGTGACAATTATTTACTGCTAGAGGGTCTAGACCTTTTTCTAGGGCTGCTAGGGCTGTTACAAGCTTAAAGGTTGAACCTGGCATTACCGCAGTTTGAGTTGCTATATTTAGCATTGGTCTTGGGGCTAGCGGTCCATCGCTTTCTTCTACTTGCAAGGCTTCCCAATCTGATTGGGAAATACCTGTAGAAAAGAGGTTTGGATCATAGTTTGGATATGAAGCTAGGGCTAAAACCTCTCCTGTTTTAACATCAGATACTACAACAGCCCCACTTTCTGCATGCGGTGCTAATTTTAGTGGTCTAAATGACCCATATTCTGATTCATAAAAACCTGTTTCTCTTAGGGCTTCAAGGACTCCTTTTAGGGAATCTTCGGCTTGCTTTTGAAGCTTAGCATCTATTGATAGGTAGACATCATCACCTGGTTCAGATTTTGTCTGTGATATTAACTGTCGCCTATTTCCTGCTGAATCGACTGTCACAAGTGACCTACCATTTTTACCCTTTAAGTTGTCTTGGTAGGATTCTTCTATACCTGTCTTACCAATTATTTCATCTCTTAGGTAATTTCTCTCTTTTACATACTTATCTACTTCTTCTGGTGTTGCAATTGGTCCCATATAACCAAGCACGTGGCTGGCAAGATTTCTATTTGGATAGGATCTTATTGGGATGGTCTCAACTACTATTCCTGAAGCTGAATCAATTTTTTCTTCGATTTTTAAAACGGTTGACTCATCTAGGTTGTATACAATATTTATTGGCCTATAGCCAAAGTTTCCTTGGCGATTTAAGGTGTTATCTATGGTGAGTATTCCTACAGCTTCTACATCGCTATAGTCCTCAAGTTTTGCAACCTTTTTAAGATATTTTAGGACTTGCTCACCGCTTTTTTCATTCATGAGTATATCAACAGTTTCTTTTATAGAATTTGTCTTATCCTTACTTGCATAGTAGGTGTAGAAATCTTTTTTATCTGTTGTAAAGGTATATGACCAATCTTTTGGATCATCTTCAGTTATATCAATATTTGGATAAATATTACTTCTTGTATTGGCATTTTGAGCCATATATTTAACATATTCTGATAAGAGAAGTGGCTTTAGAAGTCCATTTTCATCAGCAAGTCTTACAAGCTCATCTACCGCTGACCCTGCTTGAGGATTTCTAAACCTCAGATCTACTGAATATTGGTTCTTATCATCTTTTGACTCAGTTATGACTTCTGTTTCAAAGTTTGCATAGATGCCCTTATTTTCAAGTTGTTCAATAAGCATATTGGCCGGAATTACATAGGCTCCCTTATCATCAACCATAGCTGATGTTAGGACATCGCTTATTGTGGCATTTTTTACTATTTCATAAAAGTCATCAGCTGGTGTTGAATCAAGGCTTATCTTGTCAAAGACCTTATGTAGTCTTGCTTTTTTCTCCACCAAATCCTGATCAGCCTTTATGGCGTATTGGTCCATGCTTAGCTTTCCTAAAAGCTTGTTTGAGTCTAGAAGCTCATAGGCTAATAGTCTAGCGTGTGAGTTTTGTAAGACAGATAGGAGTACTGACCTATCGTTGCCTACAGAATCTATGATTACATCTCTTACATCATCATCTTTTGTAAAACTAATTGATGCTAACTTTTTCTCGTAATTTTTCTTATATTCTATCTTTAGGTTGCCATTTACTTGACTTGCGTGGGCTGGTATATCTATTCCCCTCTTTTTAAGGGCAAGGATGGCTGTATTTACAGTCTCATATTTCATTCCATCTTTTTCATAAAAGGAAAATAGGAAATCATCTACTAGCTCATTGTCAATGATTGTATCAACTACCTTTTCAATTGGCATTTCTTTTTGACTAAAATAATCTTTAAAGTCCTTATATTTGAAGGTGTTTAGTTTTATATTGAAGTCTTCTGTATAATTAACTCCATCTTCTTCAAGTATATCTACAAGGTCTGATATGAGGCTTTGTCTCTTATCTGCATCTATTGCCATAAGCTCATCCTTATAAAGTTTTATGGCAAAGGATGGAATTGAGCTTGCTAAAAGCTTGCCATTTCTATCGTAGATATTACCCCTGCTTGCTAGCTCATCGACTTCTTTGACCTTTCTATTGTCAGATAGGTCTCTGTAATAATCCCCTTTTGAGACCATTACATTAAATAGTCTTACTCCTATCACTAGCATCAAGGCTATGACTACTACTTGAATAAAGATAAGTCTATTCTCTTTTTTATCGCGCATATATTCCTCTAAATTCTATAAGTTGGTATATACATTATTTTCTTTATCAGATAATAATAAATTAGATATACTAGGGAGTTTAGGATGGCTTCAATAAAGATTTCAAGTCCAAGATAATCTGCTATTGATAAGATTGATTTGCCAAATACATAATATATACCATTTACTAGCAAGAAATTAAACAAACTTGCAATCAAACAAATTATAAAGCCCTTGGTCTTATCCTTTGATACTTTTATTATATGTCCTCCAGAAAATAGGCCTATTAGGTAGTAAGAAAGTGCCCTCACTCCCACTAACTGGGTGAATAGGAAATCTTCTACAAGTCCTACTATTAGGCCTCCTACCCTTCCTGTCTTATCTGGCAAGATCTGAGAAAGGGCTATTACCGCTGGTATTATTATATTAACATTTGCTCCTAGTATGTCAATTTTTGCAAAAATTGATGTTTGCAAAACGAAGGTTATAAATAAAATCAAAAAGCTCTTAAATTTATTCATGAATTTCTCCTTCCTTTTGCTTAGTCTGTTGGCTAGCTGGTTTTTCATCTAAATTGTAATTGTTAGAACTTTTTAAGACCAAAACCCTATAAAGATGTGAAAAATCAACTGGTGAATTTATTGTAATATTCTTTCTTAGGGAGTCTTGGGTCATGGTTACTGTTGCAACCCTTCCTATATATATACCATATGGATATATACCACCTAGTCCGCTTGTAAGAAGTATATCCTTCTCTTCTATCTTGCTTTCTATATCAAGCATATAGCCTTGGATGGTATTTTTATCAAACCTATCGATGACTCCATAGTCTCCTGAATTTGCATTTACAAAGGAGACGTCATTTTGGCTTGAATTTATGGTTTCAACTCTGGCTGTAGTTTGATAAACTTCTGTAACCTTTCCTACAAGACCTGTATAAAACTTGCTATCTCCAACAGCCTGAAGGATTATGTCATTTTTCTCAATCCCATCGACCTTGCCCTTATCTATGTTAAAGTGGGTGGTCATGGAGTTTACATCTGTATTTATTAGTTTTGCCTTTATATACTTATTGTCTGAACCCTTTGTAGCTTCTGCTTCATTCTTTAAGAAGTCGCTCCTATTTATAGCTGTAGCGTACCTTGCATTTTCCATAACTAGGGCTCTATTTTCTGCCTCAAGTCTTAGAACTTCAGACCTGGTTTCTTTAGATCCAATTGTTCTTTCGAGCTGGTCTATTATGGCAGATGAAATCGAATAAGTTACACTTTCTATTGGCTTTAAAATAGTGTTTGCTATGTTTGATCCAGTTTTTGAAAGTCCGTCTACTTGGCTTGATATCAATATTACTACCAAAAGACTTATGATAGTTATTATATATGGTGTTTTTTCTTTTTTTACTCTTTTATATGCCATAATAACCTACTTACGATACTTCATAAATTTTTCAGGATTTTCTAAAATCATACCTGCACCTAAGATTGCATCTGTGCTTGGGTCTTCTGAATGGTATGATTTAAGACCTATTTTCTTTTCGATGTATTCAGCCATACCAGCTAGTTGTGATAAGGATCCTGATAGACCAAAACCATTTTTCTTAATATCAGCTGATATTTCTGGAGGAGTTTTTTCAAGGACTTCATAGACCATATCACATATCTCATCAGCAAAAGGCAAAATTGTTGAAACGAGCTCGTTTGATTTTATCATTTCTGTCCTTGGCTTAGAATCGATTAAGTCTCTTCCGTCGACAGACATTTCCATATTAGCATCTTTTACCTTTAGGCTAGCTAATTTGATTTTAATTTTTTCTGCTGTGTTTTTACCAATTTCTAGATTTTTATTTTCCCTAAAATAAGTTACGATTTTTTCGTCTAAATAATCGCCGCCCTTATTGATAGTCTTTGATGTTACGATCCCATTTAGGGAAATTACTGCTACCTGGCTTGTTCCAGCTCCCATATTTATCAGTAAAATACCCTTAGATTCTTCTGGTGATAGGTTCATTCCATATGCACAAGCTAGAGACTCATCTACAAGGATTATATCCCTGCTGCCTGCATGGAGAGCCGCATCTTCTACCGCTCTTTTTTGTATATCTGTTATCCCAGATGGGATTACTATTACAACCTTTGGTTGGATAAAGCTAAAGCCTTCATTTACTTTTTCAAAGAAGTAATTTAACATGGCTTCAGTGAGGTTAAAGTCTGTTATCACCCCGTTTTTAATTGGTTTTACAACCTGTATATCCTGGTGGGTCTTACCTAGCATATCCTTGGCTTCTTGGCCTACTGCCAAAACTTTTTGATAGTTATCATCAAGGACTAAGCTTGATGGTTCATTTATAATTAGACCCTCGCCTTTTTTATAAACTAAAATATTGCTAGTACCAAGGTCTATGGCAAAATCTGTAGCAATTAACTTTAATTTCATAATATTCTCCTATATATAATTATCTCTTTTTAAAGATACATAATCAGTGTGACCAATTATAATATGGTCAAGCACATTTATATCAAGTATTTCTCCAGCATCTATGAGCCTTCTTGTAACCATAATATCAGCCTTAGATGGGTCTGGATTGCCTGATGGATGGTTGTGAACTAATATAATAGACTTGGCACTCTTTTTTATAGCCTTCTTAAAAACCTCCCTAGGGTTGACTATGGATGAATTTAAGTCACCTATAGATATTAATTCCTTACCTATAACCATATTTTTATTATTTAATAAAACTATGTAAAAATGCTCCCTATCTTCCATGGCAAGCATATTTCTAAACATTTGGTAGACATCTTCATTAGATGTAATCTTGTCATATTTTCTATTCAGGTATTCTTCCTTAAGCCTCTTTCCAAGCTGAAGGCTAGCTATTACCTTAGTAGCCTTTGCTTCCTTTATTCCCTTAATTTTTGTAAGATCTCTTACATCTATTTGAAGGAGGTCTTCTGTAGAAAAAGCATCTAGAATTTCTCCAGCAAGTTCTAGGGCATTTTTCTCGCTTGTTCCAGTTTGTAAAATAATGGCCAGAAGCTCTGTATTTGTCAGAGCCTCGAAGCCAGATTCTATTAATTTTTCTATAGGTCTATCAGATTCCTTCATCTGCTTTATAGTTTTTTTCACTTAAGCTTTTCTCCAATATCTAGTTTTTTCATATGCTTTATTATAAAGTTGGATGAAAGGCCTACAAAAAATCCTGTAAAGGTCCCAATAAATACTAGGAGTGGAAGGTAATAAAACATTTTTATATTTTCCATCACTATTGTAGATACGATTATCTGTCCTAAATTGTGGGCAAAGGCACCTATTTCACTTACGCCTATAAAAGAAAATAGTTTATCATGAAACTTTAAAGCGATTACCATGGCAATCGTCGATAAAACCGCTCCTGCCGCTGAATAAAAGAATGAAGTAACCGCACCTGTTATTAAAACCAGCATGAAGGATTTTAATATGGAAATTGTAAGACTTGCCTTAAATCCATAAAAATAAAGACTTACTAGTATTATTATATTAGAAAGTCCAAGTTTTGCACCTGGAACAGGAAGAGGCATTGGAATTTGTAATTCAACAACTGATATAACTAGGGCAAGGGCTAAGAGAAGGGCCATATTTGTTAACTTTTTAGTATTCATTATCTTACCACCTTATCAATTTTTTCTTCCTTCTGGTTTTTTTTATCACTTTCTTCTACTTCAAGAAAGAGCCTGTGAGGAAGACATATAATTGTTTCGCCTTCTTTTGAGATGGCGTGCATATGGGTACAAATTTGATCAAGGCAATCAGCTTCAACTACCTTGGCCTTGCCATCCTTTATTTCTATCTTATTATAATGGCCACCGTACCTTGCTATATATTCTCCATCTTTTTCTAGAGGAAGTCTTTCTATTACCTTCCCATCTTGTTCAACTACCAATATGTCACCATCATACTTTTGGCTTGCTTTATATATCAAAAAATTAAATCCTAAAGACAGACACAGAAGTCCGACTATTACGATTATATCACCTTTTTTTATCTTCATCTATATATCCCTTCTATAAATATTATAATTTTACTCAATTATAATATTATATGCTTTTTACCCTATAAAACTAGGATTTTCTATGTAAAATTGAAGATAAAAAAAGAA
Source organism: uncultured Anaerococcus sp. (assembly GCF_963512375.1). Taxonomy (NCBI): domain Bacteria; kingdom Bacillati; phylum Bacillota; class Tissierellia; order Tissierellales; family Peptoniphilaceae; genus Anaerococcus; species uncultured Anaerococcus sp. The sequence continues at coordinate 16,600 of NZ_CAUPMI010000014.1, read as the reverse complement.
GCCAGGGCTTCCGATTTTGATAAAGTATAAGAATGCTTTGTAGTTATATATTTTAATATTTTCCTATGTAGGAATTAACTTTATCAAAATGGTTGCCACAGGCTTCGTTTTTATTCATTTATTGTTATACATTTATTTGGACATTTTTCACATGCTGTCTTTAATAATTCCATATCAAATTCATCACCGTGAACTTCTTTTGATAGGAAGTTATCCATTGCAAATGCTTCAGGATAGGTCTTTGCACAAATTGTACAACCTATACATGAATTGGAGCAGTTTGCTCTTGCATCTTTACCCTTGTCATGGGATGAGCAAAGGACTACTTGTTTTTGTGAAAATGGTATAAGCTCGATTATATTTTTTGGACATACGTCTACGCACTTGCCACAAGCTACACATTTTTCTCTATCTACTAGGGCAACGCCATCTACGATATGTATTGCATCAAATGGGCAGGTTTTTTCACAAGTGCCGCATCCTATACATCCATAGTTACAAGCTTTTTTACCACCGAATAGGGCAATTTGTGCCCTACAGTCTTCTAGACCTTGGTAGGCAAATTTATCTTTAGCAGCTTCTGTAGTACCATTACATTTTACTATAGCTACTTTTCTATCGTCTGATGCTGTAGCTTCTACACCCATTGCAGCTGCTACTGCTGCTATAGTGTTTGGTCCGCCTATAGCGCAGGCATTCACTTCTGCTTCACCTTTTGCTATGGCTGCTGCAAGTCCATCACAACCAGGATAACCACAAGCACCACAGTTAGCGCCTGGTAGGGCATCCCTAACTGCTGCTTCTTTGACTGATTTTTCTACGTGGAATTTATCTGAGATAAATCCTAATGCTACCGCAAATATAAAACCCATTACGGCGAGTATTGCCATTGGTAATAATAAATTCATCGCTTCCTCCTATGCTAAACCTGCAAAGCCCATGAAGGCTATAGCCATTAGACCTAGGGTTATTAAAGAGAGTGGAGCTCCCTTAAATGACTCAGGAACGTTGTTATATTCTGTCTTTTCTCTTAGGTAAGCTAGGATCATGATTGCTAGCATAAATCCTATTGATGATGCAAAGGCATATACTGTTGCTTCTACTAAGTTATAAGATAAGTCTATTGTTTTGATTGCTACACCAAGAACCACGCAGTTGGTTGTGATTAGTGGTAGATAAACACCCAAAGCTCCATAAAGGGCAGGCATTGATTTTTTCATTACTGTTTCTACTGATTGAACTAGAGTTGCTATAACCAAGATAAATACTACTGTTTGTAGGTATTGTACATTAAAGGCCTCTAATATGTAATATTGGATAAACCAAGTTATAATTGTTGCAAGTACTATTACAAATATTACCGCAAAACCCATTCCTCTAGCAGTCTCAACCTTACTTGTAACACCTAGGGTTGGACAAATACCTAAGAATTGTCCAAGTACGTAGTTTGATACAAATATAGTTGCTATTATGATTTTAAATAATTCTACTAGCATGATAACTCCTATCTAGCTTTCTTCTTGTTTGTAATCGCATGGAAGGCTGCATAAATCATTCCAAGTACTATAAATGATGATGCTGGTTGAAGCATAAATCCTATAGTGTATTCTTCTGGTAAGATTGCCATGCCAAAAAGTGTACCTGCTCCTAATAATTCTCTAAAGAAGGCAAGTATTGATATAGCAATAGTATAGCCTATACCTTGGCTGATACCATCTACTATTGATGCGATTGGTCCATTTTGTGATGCAAATCCTTCTGCACGAGCAAGGATGATACAATTTACTACTATTAGTGGTATAAAGATACCCAAAGACTGATCAAGGGCTGGTGCATAGGCCTTTATTAGCATTTGAACAATGGTTACAAAGCCTGCTATAACTACGATGAAAGAAGGTATTCTTATTTCATCTGATATGAAGTTACGTAGTAAGGATATTACTAAGTTACTCATTACAAGTACGAAGGTTACTGATACTCCCATACCTACAGCATTAGTTAAGGATGAAGATATGGCTAGTACAGAACACATACCAACCATCTGTACAAGGACAGGGTTGTTTTTTATGATTCCATCGGTAAATATTTTACCAAAATTTACCTTTTCTTTTTTATTTTCTTTTGCCATGATAGCTCCTATTCTAATTTAGAGAGAACTTCTCTTGCATCGTTGATACCTCTAAGGATAGTAGTAGTAGAAATTGTAGCACCTGAGATGCCAACTATTTCATTTTCCCCACCTGAGGCTGATGCCTTAACTTCACTGTCCATATTTACTCCGACCATTCCTTCTTTGAAGAAATCTTCTTCCATCTGTTTACCAAAGCCTGCTGACTCTGAATGGCTTAGTGGAGCAAATCCTGTTATATTATGGTCACTATCAACACCAATTAAGAATTGTATATCGCCGCCGTAACCGCCTGGAGATTGGATTTGGAATACATATCCATCGCCACTTTCTCCTTTTGCCTTGTATACTTCTTGGATGGTGTCTGGCTTATCTGCTACTTCTACTGGCTCATAGGAATCTGCTTTATAAACTATAGCAAGGGATTCTTTTAGCTCTTCTTGTTTACGAGCTTCTATGATTGGAGAAGTCATATTGTTTGTAAAAGCAAGGGCTAGGGCAGTTACTGATGTTATTAATAGTAATTTTATACCTAATTTAAGACTCTTATTCATTTTCCCCTCCTTTTTTAGCTTTTGCTTTACCAAAAATCCTATCTCTTGTATATTTTTCAATAACTGGTACTAAGAGGTTCATTAGTAGGATTGAGTAAGATACACCTTCTGGATATCCGCCCCATAGTCTTATAACTGCTGTTAAGAAACCACAACCAAAGGCAAATACTATTTGTCCTTTAGGAGTTATTGGAGCTGTAGTATAATCTGTTGCCATAAAGAAAGCACCTAGGATTAGACCACCTGATAAGATTTGACTTAGTAAATAATTGACATCAAAGCCCTTACCAAATATTGCAAGTAGGACTGTTGTTGTAACTATATATGTAAGTGGGATTCTTATATGGATTACTTTTCTAAATAGTAAGTATCCTGCACCTATAAGTAGGGCTATAGCACTAATCTCACCAATACATCCTGGAATGTGTCCGATAAATAAATCCATTAGGCTGTAAGCTTTTGGATCTGATAATGGTGTTGCTTGAGAAACCATTGATACATCGCTTATAGTTTTTAGAGTTGCAACTCTTTCAGTTGGCACGAAATTTGTCATTGTATCTGACCAAGAAGCCATTAGGAAGGCTCTAGCTGCAAGGGCTGGGTTTACAATATTTTGACCAATTCCGCCATAGAACATCTTTGCAACGATTATAGCAAACATTGAACCTATCACTATTTGCCAAACTGGTAAAGTAAATGGCACGTTGTAGGCTAATAAAATACCTGTTACAACTGCTGATAAATCTTTTATTGTATTTTTTCTCTTTGTTAATTTATTAAAGGCTGCTTCTGATAGAACACAGGTTATTACTGATGCTAGTATTAATACTAGGGCCCTGTAACCAAAGTAGTAAATTCCGACAGCTCCTGCAGGAATAAGTGCAATAATAACATCAAGCATGTCATTTGCTACTGTCCTTTTACTTCTAAGGTGTGGAGAAGCAGTTACTAATAATTGTTTATTATTTTCCATAATTCCCCCTATTTTCCTGCCTGTCTTATTTGTCTCTTAGCAAATTTGATAGCTTCTACTAAAGGTCTTCTTGCAGGACACACAAATGAGCATGAACCGCATTCTATACAATCAAGAGCGCCCTCTTGGTCTGCCTTTTCAAATCTACCATCTAGAGCGTGTTTGTGGATGTAGTTTGGTAGTAAGAATACCGGACATACACTTACACATCTTCCACATCTTATACAAGGATCTGCGTCTTCGATGAAGGCTTCCTTGCTATCTAAAACTAGGATACAGTTAGTTGCTTTTTCTACTGGTTTTGTTAGATCTGGTTGGGCAATACCACACATTGGTCCACCATTTATAACCTTAGCTATATCATCTGAACCACCAGCTTCTTCTAGAAGCTCACCAAAGCTTACACCTAGTCTTACCTTCATATTTGTAGGATTTTTGACTGATGATCCTGTAACAGTTAGGATTCTTTCGTATAGAGGTTTATCCATGAAAAGTGCTTCATAAATTGCATTCACTGTAGAAATATTTGATACAATTGCTCCTACATCCATTGGAAGTCCACCTGATGGTACTTCCCTATCTAGGATTGCATTTATAAGTCTTTTTTCATCACCTTGTGGATATTTTGTCGCAAGCTTTACTACTTCTATAGTGCCTTCGAATTTGTTAGATTTCGCAAATTCTTCTAGGGCCTTTGTCATAGTTTCGTAAGCTTTAGGTTTATTATCTTCTATGGCTATAAAACCTTTTTTGGCATCCACTGCCTTAAGTACTTGAATTAAACCCTTTATTATATGTAGGGGATAATTTTTCATTATGTAGTCATCACAGGTGATAAAAGGTTCGCACTCTGCACCATTTACAATTACAGTATCTACTGGTTTATTTGGTGAATATTTAATGTGAGCAGGAAAGGCTGCTCCACCCATACCAACTATTCCGGCTTCCTTAATCTTTGCTACGATCTCTTCCTTGCTTAAGTTTACGTTTTCAGATTCAACATAAGTTTTTTCTTGATCGAAGCCCTCAGTGTCAATTATTACTGCCTTGGTATTTTTACCTGAGGCTGATTGTATATCGACTATGTCTTTTACAATACCTGCCACTGAGGAATGTATGTTTGCTGAGAAGTTACCAACTGCACTAGCAATCAAATCTCCTACAGCAACTTCATCTTTCTTATTGACAATGCACTTACTAGGTGCGCCTATGTGTTGAGTTAGTGGAATTGTAACAAGCTTTGGAATAGCAGCTGTTTTAAGGCTGCTATTTTCAGTTAGCTCTTTATATTCCGCCATCTTAACACCATGAGCAAATGTCATAGTATTAGTTGCCATCTTTCTCTCCTTTTATTATTTTTTCTCTATAATACTATTATAGAATAAAATCGAAAATTTCTCAATATTTATCTTACATTTGAGATAATATCTTCTAAAAATGTCATAAAGTTATCAAAGGCTAGCTGTTTTAGATTTGCAAGTCTCTCCTTGCTAGGCAAGCCATTTTTGTAAAACTTCTTGTAGACATCATAGTTTGCATCAATTTTTGTTACATATTGTCTCGTTTCTTCAAAGGGAATATCTAAAGGATTTGGATTTGTCGCATCCACTATTCCCTCATTAATCCACTTATCGACATTACCCACCCCACCATTGTAGGCTGCTAGGGCTAGGTCCCTGTTGTTGTAATACCTATAAAGATAATCATAATAGGCAAGACCTAGGTCAAGATTGTATTCAACTTCTGAAAGCTTTTCTGGATGAAATTCTTTATTTGTAAGCTCAGCTGCATGGGATGCTGTTTGGTCAAGCAGCTGCATTAAGCCCTTGGCATCTTGATGACTTTGCGCATCCTTGTTAAAGTCTGATTCTACCTTTATGATTGATGCTGTAAGAAGCGGGTCTACATTGTATTTTTCTGAATATTCATAGATTTCATCTTGGTAGTTAATCCTTGTCCTAGATGTCTGATAGGCTATTATGCCATAAATTATGACAAATAGAAGCAAGATTGCAAGTAGGATAAAACCTATAAATTTTCCTATAGCTTTGAGTGCTTTCATAAAATATTTTCCGTCCTTAAAATTTCTATTATTTTTACCCTGAGGTCTTCTATAGAGCCATCATTGTCTATGATTATTTTACCATCATCCTTAGCCATGATAGATTTTTCTTGAGTGGCTATTTTGCTTTTGGCATAAAGTTCGTTTATCCCATCACGCTCAGTCAACCTTTTTATCTGAATTTCCTCACTTGCCCTTACAAATAAGATAAGGTCAGGGTCAAATTTTGCTTCCATCTGATAAAAAAGTGGTATTTCTACAAAGACATTTTTTTCATCAAGACTTCCTATCTGATTTTCAATCTCTGCCATTATATTTGGATGGGTAAGTTTATTTAATCTTTTCATGAGATCTGGACTTGCAAAAATCATCTTGGCCATCTTGTTTTTATCAAGTTCATCAGAGACAAAGGCCTTCCTAAAAAATGGATCTTTTTTGATGGCCTCATAATTTGCTTGGCCTTTTTCTAATAGCTTTCTATTTACCTGATCGCTATCTATAACTACAAAGCCTAAATCTTTTATTATAGAGCTTAAGGCGGACTTGCCTGAGCCAATTGTCCCTGTTATTACAATCTTATTTGGACTCATACATGCTCTCCCCAAAACCTATATCTACCACAAGCTTTACCTTAAGCTTGGCTGCATCTTCCATGCATTTTTGTAGGATTTCCTTAGCCCTATCCTTATCTTCCATGGAAGATTCTATAATTATTTCATCGTGAATTTGTAAAATTATCCTGGCATCAAGGCCTTCATTTAAAAGGGCCTGGTGAGTATTTATCATGGCAATTTTAATTATATCCGCCGCTGTGCCTTGGATCGGGGTATTTAGGGCAATCCTTTCACCGAAGCTTCTGACATTGAAATTTCTTGACGAAATCTCTGGAATATAGCGTCTTCTGTGAAAGAGGGTTTCTATATAGCCTTGGTCCTTGGCAAGTTTTACGACATTATCCATATAGGCCTTAATTTGAGGATATGAAGCCTTATAGGAATCAATATAATCTTTGGCTTGTTTTCTAGGGATATTTAGGTTTTGTGATAGGCCATAATCGCTTATGCCATAGATTATTCCAAAATTTACAGCCTTTGCCTCAGACCTTTGAAGCTTGCTTACCTTATCAAGAGGTGTATTAAAGACTTCAGATGCGGTCTGGGTGTGGATATCGATGTTGTGGTTAAAAGCATCTTGCATATTTTTATCATCAGCAAGGCTTGCCAAAATCCTTAGCTCAATTTGTGAATAGTCGGCATCGATTAAGATATTTCCTTCAGCTGCCTTAAAGGCCTTTCTAATGGCTCTTCCTTCGTCAGTTTTTATCGGCAAGTTTTGTAGGTTTGGCTCTTGGCTTGATAATCTACCGGTTGAAGCAATATTTTGCCTAAAGGTTGATCTTATTCTTCCATCTCCATCTATGGCATTTTCTAGGCCCTCGATGTAGGTTGAGCGAAGTTTGTAGGTTTCCCTGTATTTTTCAATCTTTTCAATTATTGGGTGCTTGTCCCTAAGTTTTTCTAAAACTGATTGGTCTGTTGAAAATCCTGTCTTAGTCTTTTTAATAACTGGTAAGTCTAAGTCTTTAAAGAGGACTTCTCCCAATTGCTTGGTGGAGTTTATGTTAAACTCGCTTCCTGCATAGTCATATATATCCTTAGTTAGGTCTGCTATTTGCTCATCTAAGCCTTTTTTAATATCTTCTAGGATTGCCCTATCTGTGGCAAAGCCAACTATTTCCATAGCTGCAAGGACTCCGGCAAGTTTCTTTTCAATATTGTCATATAGATCTAGCATCTCATATTCTTTGAGATTTTCTAAAAGCTTGTCTTTGGAATATTCTATTGCATAGATTAGGGATGCTAAATAAGCATTTAGTTTATCAGCATCAATATCTTGGTATTTTTTCTTCTTAGCACCCTTGCCTAATAAAGCCTCTACGTTATCAACCTCAAAATTCGCATAGGACTGGCTTAGGACCTTCAAATCATAGGAGGACCTAGATGGGTCAATTAGATAGTGCATAAGCATCAAATCATCGTAAGGAGCCTTAAGCTTTATACCGACTTTGTCTAGAAGGACAATTTCTTCCTTGATATCAAAGCTAGTCTTCCTAATGGATTCATCTGCAAAAATATCCTTAAAGGCTTTAACAAAGTCTTCATCTGGCTTAATTATAAAGACCTTAGAAGCCTTTGTTTTTATGGCAAGCCTAAAGATTTCTGAATGGATATAATTATCGCCATTGTAAATGGATTTGAAGAAAAACTCCTTATCTTCCTTTATAGATTCAATTAAATCCTTAAAATCAGATGTCTCTTCGTATTCAAATTCAAGCTTTGGAGCCTCCTTGCCATCAGAATCAAGTTCATCCAAGAACTTATTAAAATTAAGTTTGGCAAATTTTTCTCTAAGGCCTTCCTTATCAATTTCTCCAAGGGCTAGGTCATCATATTCAAATTCTACTGGAGCATCTGTGACAATTGTCCCAATTTTCTTGGATAAGTAGGCCATGGCCTCTCCATTTTCGATATTTTCCTTGGTCTTCTTGCCTGTGATATCGTCGATATTCTCATATAGGCCTTCTATAGACCCATATTTTTGTATATATTGGAGGGCACGTTTTTCACCAATCCCATCCACTCCTGGAATATTATCAGACTTATCACCCATAAGACCCTTGACATCTATAAGCTGCTTAGGGCTAATCCCATATTCTTCCTTAATTTTTTCGACATTGTATTCAACAGTATCTGAAACACCCTTCCTAGTTAAGTAGACAATTATTCCATCATCTACTAGTTGGAGGTAGTCCCTATCTCCTGTTATAAGGACCGCTTCATCCCCTGCTTCCTTGGCCATTTTTGCATAGGTTCCAACTATATCATCAGCCTCAAAACCATCTAGATCTGTGTATTTAACTCCCATAGATTCAAGGACATCCTTAAGTATTCCAAACTGGTAGGAAAGCTCGTTTGGTGTCTTATCCCTATTTGCCTTATAATCCTTAAATTCTTCATTTCTAAAAGTTCCACCCGACCTATCAAAGGCAACTAGGACATAGTCAGGCTTATATTTATCAAAGGCGTTCTTATACATGGTCAAAAATCCATAAACGCCATTTGTCATAACTCCGTCATTGTTGGTCAAATTTGGAAGAGCAAAAAAGGCCCTGTAAATCAAAGATGAACCATCAATTAACATTACAGTTTTTTTCATTATATCTCCTTAACAAAAAATATTTCTATTTTCTGCAACAAATCTTATCTCTACCTTATAGTATAACGTATTTTGACAAATTTTTAAAGAAAAAAGGAAACATTCTCACAAATGCTTCCCTTTTTAATTAAATCTCATCATATTTCTTTTTTAATTTATCGATGTAGTCAAGGTCAATCCACTCCTCGCTATAGCCACATCTAGTGCAAATATACCTATCAACAGGCACTGCTGACTTAATTGTAAGGCCTGTCATAATATTATTTCCAGTCCCGTAAGCACCAGCAGATCCTGGCACAAATAAAATATCACTTGCTCCACACTTTGGGCACTTTTTCGTTTTTTTCATAAATTCTCCTTCAATTTTACATCACAGGGTCAATATAACCCAGCTCCATGGCCTTATTATAGGCTTCTATAGCATTATTTACTCCTAGCTTGTCATAAATATTTGCCAGATGATTGTAAAGAGTTCTCTCGCTGATAAAAAGTTTTTGGGCAATCTTCTTTTTATCAGCACCCTTTACCAGCTCCTTTAAAACTTCTATTTCTATTTGAGTAAGAGCTTCTAGGATTAAAGTCTTCCTAGATGGGCTTTTGCCTTGGTAAACATTTTTAAGCCTTACTAGCATTTCCTCAATTTTAACAGACTTATTTATAAAATCTTTTACTCCTAACTTAAAAGCCATATCCTTGTAATTATCCAAATCATAAGAGGTTAAGACTATTATATTTTGTTTGGGATTTTCAGCTAGCAAATCTTTAATTAAATCAAGACCAGTCCTATCATCTTTTAAATTTATGTCAATTAAGAAAATATCATAGTCTTCTTTTTCTTTCATTTTTAAAAACTCTTGGACTTTTGATACATAAGTACATGAAATTTCTTCTTGCTCTTCTAAAAGCATTTTAAGAGACTGACCAAATAATTTATGGTCATCTAACAAAATAATTTTCATCTCTTTCTACCTCCAAGCAAACTCGTGTTGATAATATATCCTTATTTAAGCCATAAGAAATATTTCCTGAATTTGAATCTATTAAAAGATTAAGAAGCAAGACTCCTCTTTTTGATTCCTTTATTTTTTCATAATCATAATGGCTTGCTCCATCACTATCCATTTCTATAACTATAAGACTTTCATTCTTATACATTTTATAGTTTAAATAGGTCGCATCTGAGTGCTTGTAAACATTATTTATAAGTTCCTTTGATATTATTGCAATTAGTCTAATTAATCTTTTATCTTCTGTTAGATCCCTATCGATAAGTTTGGTAATTTCAATATTTTTATCTGGATATAGTGAACTTACATTATCAAATATGGCTAAGAGCGATGTTTCTAAGTTTGCTTTTTCAAATAAAGATGACTGATAGAATTTCATTATGTTTCTTGCTTTTTTCTCAAGTTCTCTTAGAATATTTTTAGTATATTCTATATCAGGATTTTTTGAAGACAAATAATTTTTACTCGCAAATATATCTTGGATAATATCATCATGGATAATTCTTGCAAATTCATCTCTTTCACTAGCCATATAATCTGATAGGTAATAAAGTTTGAAAGTTTTATCATATGCTAGCTCTTTTTCCTTTAAAAATAGAATAAAGAAAAATTCTGTAATAAGAAAAATTATTTGGATAAATATATTTATCATTACCGTATCTATATCAAATAAATAAATCACAGCAAAAATAAAAAATACAAGGTCTATAGTAAAAATCTGGGTGGATTTTCTAGATATTGGCAAGATGTTTATATATTTTATATTCTCTAAAACCAGGTATTTTTTTATGAATAGACTTGTCGAAATGATGCTTATGAGAGCGAATATAAACTTATAAGGTAAAGCATTTATTAAAATCAAGCTTAGTGGCAAAAGTGATGTGAGTATAGCCAAAATAGAAAATTTTCCTGGTATCTTTTTATTTGAAATTTCTGTGTATATAAGTCCATATAAGGTAAAAAATAAAATAAGTGAAATGCCATTTAAAATTGGGCCTTCCTCTACTAAGGTCTTGTTTTTAAAAAGAAGACCCCAAAATATAATTATCATTAAATGAATGCTTACAATTTTTTCTAATTTCTTATACATATCTCAATAGTAGCTGACTACAATCCTTTCTTTGTTGGTATTAATACCCAAAAATATTATTACTGATCCTAAAATCAAAAGCTTGGTTAGTAAATAAAATGCCAAGGAATTTGTAAAATTATATACTAGATAAGAACTTATCATGACTAGTAAAGATAGTCCTATCAAACGAATTTGGAGAGAATTTATTTTATTCATGTTTCTAGTATCAAGTATTATCAAAACGATTATTAGAGTGTAAAGAAAACTTGATACAAGCAAATTTAAAATAATAATTAAGCTACTCTCAAATTTTAGTAAATTTAATATTAAGCTTGGAAGGACTATAATTAATGTCCCTAAATAGATACTAAACAAATATTTGCCTAGGATTTTTTTTATAGAAAGTCCATTCGCAAGTAAAAATTCAAGTTTTTTGCTAATCTTATCTGATACCAAGGTGTTTTTAGCAAGTTCCACTCCAAACATTAGAAAAAGTATTAAAATCCCATCAATTTCAACTATATTCATGACCTTATTTATTTCTTGACTACCTCCATCGCCAAAAAACAAAGCCATAAAGGAGCAGATTAGTGCCATAAGAGACATTAATAAGGCATTTTTATCTAAAAGTTTTCTTAAATCGCAAGTGACTAAGTTCATGACCATGACCCTTCTTTATTAAGAACATCTTCATTATTCATTTTAGAGAAATCTTTCATAGAAGATATTGCAAAGATTAAAGCTAATCCTATATTTATTCCCAAAATGATATAAATAAGGTTTAGGTTATATTTTTCTATTAATGATAGGATTTTCGCTGAAAATATGCCTATCATGTAAATTAAAATTGTTGTTCCAAAGAAAACTATATTTTTGAAAAACTTAAAGTTTTTTTGGGATAAACTTATAAGGTTAAAAAATAGGATTTCAAAGTATGTCATCCCTATCATTGTTACAAATATTCCCACAATCCACTTAAATTCAATCTGAAAATCTACTAGGACATAAGTTAGGAAAAACAATAAAAATGAAACAATAGAAGATAGTCTCCACATTTCTATTGCATATGCTTTAATCACATCTTTTATATTAATTCCTTGCCTAGGATAAATTCGATACGTTTATTTACTTTGTCCTTGACCGTAAGATTGACAACCATAGAATTAGACATAATTATTGAAATTCCAAGCATTAGTACATATAGCATCAATACAATATAATCATCTCCTCTAGAATCAAAGGTCCCTTTATATAGTAAAAAAATAAAGCCAAGAGAAATCAAGGTAAATAATAAAAAATTTACAATAAAATCCTTGTCTTTACTTAAATAGTAGCGACAAGCCCTATTAATATTCATCTTATTTTTCATTTCGTGCCTTCCTCTATAAATAAATCTTCTAAGCTCTCTCCCTTAATTTCTCCGATATTTTTCGTAAAAAGTAAGACTCCTGATTTTATCATAGATACTTTATCGGCTACTTTTTCAATTTCAAAAAGATCATGACTTGTAAGAACTATAGTCTTGCCTTCATTCTTTAATAATTTTATGAGTTTTCTTATCTCGACCCTTGAGATTGGGTCTACCCCACTAGTTAGCTCATCTAAAAATATTATCTCTCTATTCATCATTACAATAATTAACAAAGATAATTTTCTCTTCATACCCTTAGAATATGTCGAAACATTTCTACCCAGCTCATTTGTAAGATCTAACAAGTCAGAATATTTTTGATAAGGATCTAGACCATAGCCAAAATATAAACCATATAATTTGATATTTTCTAGACCTGTCTTATCTTCATACAAGTAGTCATTTTCAAGTAACATGGCATGACTTCCCTTCAGTCTAACCTCGCCACCATCTTCTTCATAAAGACCAGTGAGTATTCTAAGCAGAGAAGTCTTACCAGATCCATTAGGACCTACTAGAGCATGGACTGTATTAGCTTCAATTTCTAGAGAAAAATCATTAAATAGATTTTTATTTTTGAATTTTTTACTCATGTTTTTCACTTCAATTATATTCATATAATCACCTCTTGATAATATTCTAAATGAATCGAACAAATAATACATGAGTAAAAACTGCAAAGTTGTTTTTGAAATTATAAATTATTAAGAAAAAAATTCTAAACATAAGAAAATTGTAGTATAGTATAAGTGAGTAAAAGGAATGTAGTATGTCCATAAACCACTTACTAACTATTATAAGTATGGGTTTTCTGATAAATTCAATATATCAGATTTTTGCTTGAATTAAACTTTAAAACTTTTTATAAAATAGTATAATATTTATAAGTGAAAAAGTGCAAGTACAAATAATTCACTAAAAAAGACGAGTGCCAGCTCGTCTTTTTTATTTGGTTAGTTATCACTAGAATGCCCGTCTAACCATTTGATGACATAATGTGTAGTTACACCAACCATAACGGACACTAAGAAAAAGTGCAATGTTTCCAAATAACTCACCTCCTAACTGCTATCAGTATAGGGTGTGATAACAAATTCATTATATCAAATTTTTTATTTTAGTAAAAGCCTGCTACTTAAATACCGAAAAAATATTGGGTATTTTTCTCAACTTTTTACCTTGGTCAACTTACCGTCTTTCAAAACAAGAACGTGGTCAGATAAAATATCTATATCTTCCTTGTTGTAGGATGTGATAAGCATTTTTGCTCTGCTATTTCTAACATAAGCCTTAATTATTTCCCCTAAGTTCTACTACACCTTCCTGATCCATACTATTAAAGAGCTCACCAAGGAGCAAGAGTTTTGGTTTTTCCATAAGGACATAGGCATTGAATATATTCACTTGTAAGAGATTGTTAATAAAATTATAAGTACTTTTTATGTACTCCTAAAAAAATAAACGTTGGAAAACCAACGCTTATAATGTATTTGGTGCCGGTGGTGGTCATCAATCAAATATTGCAATCACCGCACCTCCAAGCTTTGAATGATAAAAACTTACAAAAAAATCTTAAAAACATTAACCGTTGGTAACAGGTTGGTAACAATTTAAAAGAGGAGGCCCCAAGCCTCCCTTTTATTTATCCAATTTATCTTCATACTTTTCTAGTATAGGCTTAAAATACTTTTCTTCACCAGCCAGCCTAGCCTGATATGCTTCTTCTGCCGTATCGTATGCCCCCAGGTATTTTTTTTTGTAATTAAGGGTTAAAGAAGCTATATACTTTTTATATTTTTTATCATAGCTTACACCCTTATATCCACTAGTGTTGTTTTTTGATAAGCCTTGAGTGATACCATATAGGCTAGTTCCATCTACAAGTTTATCTTTTAATTCTTTTTGTTCGTCCCTCACATGGCCGCAAGATTTTGTATTGCCATTTAAAAGATCCACACCCCTAACTTCTACTTCTTTTCCACAACTACACTTGCATAAGTACCTAGATTCCCCAATAGAATTAACTCTTTTAATTACCTTTAATTCCCCAAAGGTTTTGTCTAAAATCTTTTTATCAATTTCCTTATACTTAGCAATCCTAACTTTTTTACCAAAGTCTTTATCACCTAGCTTTTTATAACTGCTATGACCACAAGAAGTAGACCTACCACTTATGAGGCCAGAGTTATATACTTCCTTTTCTACCCCGCAAGAACACCTACATAAACTCTTAGATGGATAGGAATAGGGGTATAATACTGTCCAATCTCCAAACTTATCACCTTTTTTAATTTTTAATGGCTTTTCTTGTAATAGTCCATGATTCCTTAAAATAGGCTTATAAAATTTATCCTCTGCCTTTAGCCTAGCTAAATACGCTTTTTCAGCGGTTGGATAAGTCCCTAGGTCTTTATCTACACCATCTATTTTAATTGTAGCTGTAAAAGAATTTGTCTTCTTGTCCTTTACTACCCCTCTATAGTCTGTATTAGTTTTAGGGCTATATTTTGGCAATAATAGCTTAAATCTCCTATCATCTCCATCTAGTAAGGTTGCATTAGATATCTCTTTTAATTCTCCAGTATCAGACCTACAAAAACTTTTGCCTGGTAAGGAATTAGGGAATAATACCTTCCACTCTTTATATTTTTCACCTTTTTTAATTATAAAATTATCTTCATTCCATAGACCATATTTTTTTAAAATAGGCTTATACATCTCTTCTTCTGCTTCTAGCCTAGCTAGGTAAGCTTCTTCGGCGGTTTTAAAATATCCTAAGTATTCACTTTCGCCTTTAAATTTCAAGCTTGATATATACAACCCATCATTTTTAAAAAACGTTACTCCCCTATATCCAGTGGTAGACCTAGGATCTAATTTAGGTAGTAAGTGCTTAATCCTTGTACCTTCCTTTAAGTCTGACGGCTTTTTGCTTTTTATATACATTTTATTAATGCAACCGCAACTAACTCTACCTTTATAAAGTAGACCATTACCATCAACCACAACTTCATTGCCACAATCGCACTTGCAAAGATACTTAGCCCTTTTACTACCACTAACTCTTTTTAAAGGGGTAAGTTTGCCAAATTTTTTGCCTAAAATTCTTGCATCCATTCTTTCTCTTGTTACATGACCGCAAGACCTAGACCTGCCATTTTTTAAGGATTGATTATTTACTTCTCTTTCTACTCCGCAAGAACATCTACAAAGGCTATGTCCGCTTTTTTTCCCTTTATCAATTACAACCCATTCACCATATCTATCTCCAACCTTTAATGGCTTTGATTTCATTCTTCTGTTTCACCTCTTGTCATTTTTATTTTACTTTAAAGGCTTTTATATACCTGCGTTTGGATTTTCTTTTTTATATATCTCCAGCAACTCTTCTATATCTTCTTCATTCGCCCAATGTCTGACAAAGGTTCTTGCCACGCTGCGGTTTCTTATATACTTAGCCCTTTCTGGATTGTTTTTCTCCCATCTCCTATTTGCCTTGATTTGTGCTTTGCTTGTTTTATTTTCTGTCAAGTTATATCTCCTTTTTATTAAAGCCCCAATCAAGGGGCTATAATCTATGCAAATTGTATATTTATTGTATACTCTTCTACTTCTATTTCTTGTCTAAAAGAGTCATTTAACCAATCTCTATATTCTTCTGCATTTTCGCACTCTTCAAAGTCGTATTTTTCTAGATCAAATTTATAAATTGTATCTTCATAGCCAGCTGCTTCACTTTTTAAAACTGCATTCCAACCGTCTTTATCAATTTCTACTCTTACAATCTCTTCGCCATCTTCGAACCAATCAATTATGTCTTCTACTTTTACTACTGCTTTAATTTTTTTCATTTTGATCTCCTTATTTTTTTATTTATTATGTATCTCTTATCTTAATATTAGTATACCACTAGTGGTATATATGTCAAGACTTTTTTGCTAGTTTTTACGATAAATACCACATAAAACCAATATATATAAAAAAATAAATAAACATAAAAAATAAACGTTGAAATTTCAACAAAGCTTCATAATTTACGTTCTAAGCCCTTAAAAATAATTAGCCATATAAATACCCTCTTAAAAAATTAACTTACCACCTATATATCAGCACTATAAAAGTAGACACAAAAACCTGCTAACAAAAGTCAAGGAGAAAAGGAAATTAATTTTACTTT